>NZ_JAVJUO010000060.1:0-104700 GCF_040220555.1 Coleofasciculus sp. C1-SOL-03 | reverse complement strand
AACGAAAAATAGGGCGTTTCGGCTTTTAGAAGTTAGCTTGACCGAACCTAATTTTGTACGGTTTTTCCCCCTTGTCTTCTTTCCATCCTTGTCCTCCTTGTCTTGTCCCAACCATAAAATAAAAAACCTACACCTGTAAGGGGTGGGAGAGGGGCTGGGGGTGAGGGGTTTCTAGCTTAAGTTGACACGGATTGGCAATGCCGTGCCCCTACAAATACCCTTAACCTAATACATTAATCAAGTGAACAATCCCTTATCGCCTAAATTCAAATCAACAAAGCATTAAAAAGATAGCCAACGCTAATAATTCCCATCGTCATCAACGCAATAAAGACAGCCAATAACTCAGGCTGTAATACCTTCCGAAGAATCACCATTTCCGGCAACGATAACGCCGTAACCGCCATCGTAAACGATAGAACCGTCCCCAAAGGCAACCCTTTATTCACCAACGCCTCAGTAATCGGTAAAACCCCAGCAATATTAGCATAAAGCGGCACCCCCATCACCACCGCGATCGGTACCGCTAACGGATTTCCCGCCCCCGCCCACTGGGTAATAATATCGGCAGGAACATACCCGTGAATTCCCGCCCCAATCGCAATTCCACCCACCACATAAAGCCAAACAGATTTAACAATTTCACTCGCCGAATAATAACCCTGTTCCCATCGTTCTTTCCAAGTCAGTTCCATATCATCGCCCTGATCCTGATCAGACTCTGACCCTTGGCGAGACTTCTGCAACGCCCAGACAAAGGGTTCCACCCACTTTTCCAGGTGTAGCATCCCAATAATATAACCCGCCGCGATCGCTAATCCTACCCCAAAGGCAATATAGATCACCGTTGCCTTTAATCCAAACAATCCCCATAATAAAATAACCGCGACTTCATTCACCATCGGCGCTGCAATTAGATAGGAAAACGTGACTCCCAACGGTACACCCGCCTCTAAAAAGCCAATAAATAACGGCACAGCGGAACAGGAACAAAACGGCGTGATAATGCCAACCGTTGCGCCTAAACCATTGCCAAAAATCGTCCGCTTGCCACTAATCCAGTAGCGAATCTTTTGCGGATCGAGAAACGTTTGCACCGTTCCCACGATAAAACTAATCACGATTAATAGAGTCAGCACTTTGGGAACATCGTAGAAAAAGAAATGCAGCGCTGACCCCAAAGACGAATGCAACGGTAAACCCAAAAGTTTAGTTACAATTTGAGTAGATAACCAATCAAAGGGATAAAATACATCAACCATAAACTTATCCTTGGTTAGGTATTAGGTGGCAAGAAGGAACCCCTTTTTTGCCTTGGCGACTAGAAGTCGCAGCTACACAAACAAAGTCCGCCTGCGCGGACTAGCTTATAAAGGGAGTGGCTAACCCGGATTTGGTATAAGACGTAGCTTGCTTCTCGCTTCGCGATTATGACAAATGACAAATGACTTAAGACTGCAACAACGGTTTAATTTGTTCTGGAGACATCACCTTTCCCTTACTCACCACTTTGCCATTAACAGCCAAAGCTGGAGTAGACATAACCCGCCGTTTAGCAATCTCCACAGGGTCAGTAATCGGCACGACTTCAGCCGCGATATTTAAAGACGCGATCGCACGTCGGGCATTTTCTTCTAATTGATGGCATTTTTTACAACCCGTTCCCAGAATTTCTACAGTAAGCGTATCCATACTTAACACCTCATAAGAATTGGCATCGTGATCAAATAGTCCAGCCTTGTCTTCCCCGTTAGAATCAACATCCTTAAAGACAACACACTGGCGTTCTTCACCCAACCGTTGAGCATTTTCTTGACACTGATTGAGCAAAGGTAATAATTCTGCTCGTAGCTGTTGCAATTGCTGAATATTGTCTTCAATTTGCTGAACTTTTTTCAGCAATCGCTGATAAACTTCACCACAAGACAGAGAATCGCCATCTTGCAATACCAGTAAATCTTTAATTTCGTCCAGGCTTAAACCTAACGCCTTCGCCCGACTAATAAAGGACAACCGTTCAATATCCTGGTCATCAAACAAGCGATATCCAGCCTCGGTACGTTTCGGACTCGGAATCAATCCAATCCGTTCATAAAAATAAAGGGTTTGGGGATTAAGTCCCAACTTACGCGCCACTTCACCAACTTGAAGCATATTGCCTCAGCTCATATCAGAATCCAGTGCCTTAATCATAAAGCTTATACCTAGGTATAAGGTCAAGTCCTAGCCGGAGAATATAAATAGCTCCCCTCTCCCAAGCTTGGGAGAGGGGTTGGGGGTGAGGGCGCTAAGTTCGTAGTAGGCACGAAGCGTGCCAGAAGCGCTCGCATCGCTTACTACAAACTCTAAATTCAGTGCCATTTAACTTAACCCAATGCATCAATTAACTGAACAACTCGCTCTTTAATTTCATCTCGTACTCGCCGAAACGTCTCTATCGGTTCACCCGCCGGATCATCCAATTGCCAATCCTGAAACACCTCCCGCAACACCCAAGGTTCAGGCAAATTTACCCCACACCCACACAAAGAAATCACCGCATTATAATCTTCAGCCTTAAAATCACTCAACGGCTGAGACACTTGATCACTAATATCAATCCCAACTTCCGACATCACCTTAACCGCCGTCGGATTTACCTCAGACGCCTCCAACCCCGAACTCGTCACCGCAACTTTTCCCTCTCCTAACGTGCGAGCAAATCCTTCTGCCATTTGGGAACGGCAGGAATTTTGCTTACAAACAAACATAATCGATTTCATCACCATACTCCCTTATTTATCCAACCTTATAAAACTCTCATTCAACACCACTCAATCCCTCTGCGAACCTCTGCGCTAACCTCTGCGTCCTCTGCGTTAAAAAAACATAACTCTCCCACCCCCTTAATCCTCCTAACTCAACGCGCAAGACAACGCGGATCACGCAACGTTGCCTTCTCCGGTTCCCGTGGAAACCACATCGCCGTTCGCTTACAAAACTCCACCAACATCAACATCACAGGCACTTCAATTAACACCCCAACAACCGTCGCCAACGCCGCCCCCGAATTCAAACCAAACAGCATCACCGCCGTCGCAATTGCCACCTCAAAATGATTACTCGCCCCAATTAACGCCGCAGGTGCAGCATCTTCATACGCCAAATTCAACTTCAACGCCGCCACATAAGCAATAAAGAAAATGAAATTCGTCTGAATAAACAACGGTACAGCAATCAGCAAAATGTGCAGCGGGTTATTAATAATCAGTTCCCCCTTAAACGCAAATAACAGAACCAGCGTAATTAAAAGCGCCGCAATCGAAATCGGACTCAGATATTTAATAAATTGCCGTTCAAACCACTCTTTCCCCTTATGTTTAAAAATCCAATACCGACTATACATCCCCGCTGCCAACGGCAACCCCACATAAATCAACACCGATAACACAATCGTTTGCCAGGGTACACTTAAATTATTCGCCGCTAATAACCATCGTCCTAATGGCGCATACAGAAACAACATGACCAGTGAATTCACCGCCACCATCACCAAGGTATGTCCTTGATTACTGTAAGACAGATATCCCCACATCAAAACCATCGCCGTACAAGGGGCAATCCCTAATAATATTGCCCCAGCGATGTAAGAATTTGCCAAAGAAACTTCCGCCCCGCGAATAATCTCCGTTTGCGATAGCAAAGGCTGAAATAACCAACCCAGGAAAAACTGGGCAAAAACCACCATCGTGAACGGTTTAATTAACCAATTCACCACCATGGTTAAAATCACCGGTTTCGGCGCACGCACTGCCTGAGTTGCTTGGGTGAAATCAATTTTCACCATAATCGGATACATCATGAAAAACAGGCAGATGGCGATAGGAATGGATACCTGATAAATACTCATGGAATCCAGTGTCACTGCTACACCGGGGAATAATTTTCCTAGAACGATACCTGCAAGAATGCAGAGTACCACCCAAACGGTGAGATATTTTTCAAAGAAACTGAGTTGACCCCCAACTTGGGGTGGCGAGGATGTGGCGTTAGATGAATTAGTACTCATAGGAATGACTCAAACTGCAACCGTTAATGGTTAAAACTTTTTCTGTTTGCGTAACAACTCACCAAGGGTGAGATTAAATTCAGCTTTGCCGTCAAAGACAGTGCCTACCTTGTTTTGAAAGAAATGCACGTTAGCTAGGTGATACCCCTCGTCTGGTAGCGGTATATAGCCAACCGAACTAACAATTTCTGGGGCGTTCTCCAGGTAAAACGCCACAAATTCTCCTAACGCTGGGTTTTTCTGGGCAGCCGCCGCGTTAACGTAGATAAACAACGGTCGAGTTAGGGGTTGATAGGTTGCATCCTCAACGGTTTGACGTGAAGGCAAGACAGCCCCCTTGCCACTATCGACCGCGATCGCTTTTAATGTATCTTGATTGGTTTCGTAATAGGCTAAACCAAAATAGCCCAATGCATTGGGGTCTCGATTCACCCCCTGTGCCAGAATTGCATCATCCTCACTGGCGGTATAATCGCTACGACTTGACCCCGCTTCACCGACAATGGCTTCGGTAAAGTAATCAAACGTACCAGAATCTGTCCCCGGACCATATAAATTTAACGGTTTCTGGGGAAAAGACTCCCGTACTTGATTCCATTGGGTAATTTGGCGTTGGGCTTCGGGTGCCCAGATTTTTTGCAATTCTGCCACCGTGAGACGGTCTACCCAATCATTTTCGGGATTGACTACAACAGTAATCGCATCAAAGGCAACGGGGAGTTCAATGTAAGCTACCCCTGCTTGTTTACAGGCTGCCATCTCCTCGGTTTGAATCGGGCGAGAGGCATCATTAATATCGGTTTCGCCAGCACAAAACTTTTCAAACCCACCCCCTGTACCCGAAAAGCCCACGGTGACGTTGACGGGCGCTTTTGTCATGGCATTAAATGTCTCCGCAACAGTCTTCGTAATCGGATACACCGTACTCGAACCATCAATTTCAATCGGTTGGGGCGACTGCGACTGGACTTGGGAACAGGCGCCTAGAAGTGCCGTAGCCGTCGCAATTAGCGCCAATTTTGTCTGTGGCAGACTTTTGGGTTTGGGGTGTGAAACTGTACTCCTATTTCTGTGCATATCTATGCAAGTATGGTCAAAATACATAGCTATAGCCGTCCTTACGATGAACTGGGGTGCAGTAATCCAATTTGATTGACCTCCTTTTGTTGTCAATAACAAACTCTCCACGACCGTCTGACATCGGGCAAACTCTAGCCGTGAAAGTCCCCTTATATTTACCTTTTGGAACCACGGCACGTACAATATCCCCTGTACAGAACCCAAAAATAGGACGTAGCGGACGGTGTTTTATCGGATACCCATACTTATTGGTTTGACAGCGTTGCCGTCCACCCATGCCTGTTGCTTTGACTTTCAGAATGAGCTGTGTCCGTACATGAAGCGTCTCGGTCATACCGACGCAGGCGGCATCTAGCCAATGTTCTTTGGGCAGTCCCAATCGCATCCGGTTGTATTTAGTCTGCCCTCCTGTACCGCAACTGACAGGTAAACCTATTTTCTGGAGACGGTCAAACAACGCCCATCGGGTAGAATTAACGGCGGCTGCGTCCTTCAGGGGTCTTTTGGCTTGAGCTAATATCACTTTGAGTAACTCGGTTTTTTTCTTGAGGAATTGCTCAATGGGTTTTGTCCCTTTCTTGATATTGCACCTTTCACAAGCTAGACACAGATTAGAAATTCGGTTGCTTCCTCCCTTGGCTTTAGGGTGGATATGCTCAATCTGTAAAGGGACATTCTCACTCTGGCAGTAAACACATTTGTGTCCCCATTTTGCTAACAGATATTCCCGGACTTCATAACCAAAGAGAGTCCCCTGTTGGTACTCTGTCCCACTTATCTCTGGGTTATCTATTTTTTGGGTGTCAAACCGGACTAACTCTTGTCTGATTTCACCAATCGGCGCAAATTTACACAAACGTTTTACCCAAGTTTCGGTTGTCAAAACCCGATGCATTAAGCTTGGCGCTAACCATCCTTGGGGACGTTTTCGGTTGAGAAATCGTGACTTACGGTGGCGAGTTTTCCGGCTCCTGCGACCCCTCCTGACTGTTTGACGAGATAAGAGAGCTAACTTAATCTGCTGACCCCGATGCTCTAATTCCATCCCCCAAATAACCTCACCACGGTCAGTCACCAGCGAGATGCCTGTAACTTTTGAACCCGGATCAACCTTGAGAGTAAGCGGATGAACTACCGGATTTTCAACGACTCGTTTAAGAATCAATGTGAACGGATAGCGCCGATATACGGCGGTTTTTCCCGCGTCCAATAACTTCCTGGCTTGTGCCGGATGAATTGGATTAAGCGGTTTCTTGTTTGCGTCAATGAGAAAAACGTAATTTGACATCTTCTGTCAACCTTATTGCTAAGTAATGTTTGCCTCGACAATGTTAGATGGGCTTTTTACGAAATTCAGCACTACAGCTATAAACCTGTTCACTGATTGCTTAACTGAATTCGACAGAGCATGATACTGGCGTTTATATCAAGGTGTCGTAACCCGTCTAACGTAGACTGCGGTGAGTCTTAGTCTGCACGTTCCGACTCTGTACAGATCTGTACAGATATGCTTAGGTATGCATAGTTCTGCGTAGGTTTTTCAGAACGGATAACCTTCATTGAACTCGACCCCCTGCTAGAACTATGGGATTACTTTTATCATTTCAAAAAAAATTGATTTGTCAAGTCCTTATATCCCAGATTGAGGCGATGTCGTGCAGGAGGCAGGAGCTAGGATGCAGGAGACAGAAGGCAGAAGGCTGATTCTAGCAATCCTCCAAAAAAAGTTGATACCAGACAATTGTTCCAGACGCGCCATGGCGCGTCTCTACACCCCTACGCCCTTGAACCCCAGGTATTAATCCGCACAGGGACGACCGGATAAAATTGGGCTAAAACGGCGGTAGTCTGCCAAATATTGTTCTAACAGCACAAACTGGGGCAAATTCAGACTGTAATAAACCCAACGCCCTTCCTGACGAGCGCGAACCAAGCTAGCTTCTTTCAGCGTCTTCAAGTGAAACGATAACTTCGACTGACTCACCTCCAGCACTTCGCAGAGTTCACACACACACAACTCCTGTTCTCGCAACAGTTCCAGTAGTTTGATCCGAATCGGGTCAGATAAAGCATGGAAGCTAGAGGTAATCAGGCTCAGATTGGTCGGGGAGGCGGTGACTTGCATCAACTTTTCTTGAAACATCTCCTTAATTTTAGCCCGGTTTCAAGGTATAGACGTGATGAAAGAAGCTATTCATCAGGCTTAAGCAGTTGACCCAAATACAGTTCAACAAACATTTCAGCCGCAGCCGGATTGAGTTTTTTTAAGGCGGAAACAATATCAGCGATCGTATCCCCTGTAGGATCGATTTGTTCATGATACCAGCGCCCTACATTAGAACGCCGCGTTTCCATCACCACAGCTAATCGATTTTGAGTGATCTCGTAGGTTTCCAGAACCTGTTTTAGTGCTTTTCCTGCTTTTCCCATGCCCCTTATGGTGTCAGAGGCAAATAATTTCGTAAATGTCTCATTTTTGTAGACATTGTGCTCGGCTAGGAATGTCTCATATATGAGTACGTTAAGTCCCACAATCAGATCAATTTCCATGTCTCAAGAATTTGTTCCCGATACCAATCAAATACCTACGCTTACAACGTCCTCTAGTTCCACCCCGACGCGGGAACCTGTGAAAATCTCGATTATTGGTTCTCGCCGAGGCGTCAACAGAATGATTCACACCTTGTATCGTCTCCGGTTTGCTGAAGTCAACGCCTGGACTCCTTTGCAACCAACAGGTAATCCTGGGGAATTTGTCAGTATGTTGATTCGCCATTCTCGCGATTAAATCTAATCATTGCGTAGGGTGGGTTAGGCGGTATTCAATTTCAGAACATAGCCAGTTAATGAGATATCCGCCGTAACCCACCAATCCTTCGGATCAAATACCCGCTTAATTCTCTGAATTGAAAACACGCACAAAGGATGCGATCGCGCGTTTACCTAAAGCCGTATACTTACCCTGCGTCGATCTCGACGTTTCCCCAGGATTTGATTGTTGGCGTAACATCACCGGACGCAAGACCCAGAGTAGAATAGCGATGCTTAGAATAATCGCCGTCGGATTATCGCCATACTGCAATAACGGCGTGGGATCGATAGGTGGCGTAGTTGGGTTAGCTTGGCTGGTGGAAATCGGGGCTGGTGATTGAGACATAGAAAATTGTCCTGTAAAACTCGACAGTTTCATCATCGGATCTGGCTTTCTGAGGTCGAATCTGAGCTATACCTGAGTTCATCGCTGAGTGAGTGACTGACTTTTACTCACTTAAGGCTAATCCCCCTTCCGTCCCCCTTTTAGATCCCCCTTCCGTCCCCCTTCAAAAAGGGGAAACCAACTGACTTTTCACCGGAAGTCTTGAAACCGACGAAAGTCGGGGCGGGTTTAGTTCAGTTAATGGTTTCAGCCGGAATGTTATTGGTAAAACCCGCCCCTACACAATCACGCACCATACCCTATGAACAACCTGAAACATCAAAATTCTATGCCGTACCGTGAAAACTCAGGAACAATAAGCCCCCCTTTTTGGAACAATAAGCCCCCCTTTTTAAGGGGGGTTTGGGGGGATCTCCCAGGATTAAGATTGCTAGAATCTGGATAGATTTCGAGAAATCAGCGATGTCCCGTTCGGTCAAGATTCATCCAGACAATAAGCCAACAGTATTATTAGCGCTTGAGCGTCAAGGCTTCTTGACTCAGGGAGACTTAGCCGTACATCTAGGAATTGCTCTATCCACAGTTAGTAATTTTGTCAACAGTAAAGCAGTTTCTATCTCCAAATTTGAAGAGATTTGTGAGACATTAGAACTAGACAAACGCGCAATCACTCAACCCATCGCGCCTAATGCTCACCCCTCCACTGAGTCAAGCCTTCCCCCTGTAACCTTTACGGCTTATGCTGAGGAGACATGGGTTGGTCGAACCGAAATTATTACCCAGTGGCGTGAAAAACTGCGGGAAAACTGCCGAATTTTGCTGATTACTGGAATTACCGGACAAGGGAAAACAGCATTAGCCGAACGCTTGGCGGTGGAATTACAACAAGAGTGGCAGTATTTGCCGCCTGTCACCTTTGATGATGAGACAATACGGGATTTTGTCAGCGCAGCGGAAAAACTGCTGAGGAATTTAAACGAAAGGGTGACAACGGAGGATCGCAAACACCCCGATTTATTACTCAATCGCTTAGTTCAAAAACTCCGCCGTCATCCTTATTTAGTCCAAATTGATTCCTTAGAAGCGCTGTTAGTTGGCAAGACAGATTGGGCGGCGAAAACTGAATTTCAGGAGCCGTATCAGCAGTGGTGGCAGTTCTTTCAAGCCTTGTTAGTGGGGACAGAGTGCCAGAGTCGGCTGATAGTGACTTCTCAGGAGTTACCGACGCCCTTTGCTAGTTGTAAGTTCAAAACCTGGCAGAATATTCCATTACCAGGATTGCCAGAGTTAGAGCAATTAGAGTTATTTGAAAAGCTTTTTACCCACGCCGAAGTGACGATTTCACCAGAGGCTCAAGTCTATCTGAAACATATCGGTAAAGCCTATGAAGGACATCCCTTAGTGATTGAGGTGATTGCTGGGGAAATTTTGGCAGAATTTGCGGGTGATGTCGTGGCATACTGGCAGCGTTACCAGCAGGAATTTGCGGCAATTGAAGCTGTACCCGGGAATGATGCGTTGCAGTTGAAAGTCAAGGAACGGGTGCAGATGTCTCTGGAAAGATTAGCTAGAGATGTTTCTTTGGCGTTTAACTTGCTCTTGAGCAGTTCGGTTTATCGTCTTCCTGTACCAGAATCATTTTGGTTTGCCATGTTAGGGGATGCAACCGAGGCGGAAAAAGCCACGGCGTTGAATACGTTAAAATTGCGGGCGTTGGTGATTCGAGAAGGAATTCCACAAGGTCAATTTCTGCTACGTCAGCATAATTTAGTTCGTAATACTGTCTACGAACTGCTCAAAACGAACGATGAATTAGTATGGCATAAGGCGCATCAAATCGCCGCTAAGATGTGGCTAAATGCTTGTAAACCTGAACCCAATGGGGACAAAATTGAGCAAGTACGGGGTTATCTAGAAGCCTTTCACCATTTTTATCAGATAGAAGATTGGCAAAATGTACTCGATATTTTAGAGATTGAGCCAACACCTGGTAATAACTTGCTCTGGCAACTTCACATTTGGGGCTATTACCAGGAAATCATTATATATTCCCAGCAGTATTTAACTATTGCTAGAGAGATTGGCGATTGTAAATGCGAGGCAAAAGCTTTGGGTAATCTGGGCAATGTTTACCAATCTCTAGGAGACTACAGCCTTGCTATTGAGTGTCACCAACAGCGTTTAACCATTGTCAAAAAAATTGGTGATCGCCAGGATGAGGGAGGTGTCTTGGGTGATCTAGGCAATGCTTACGACGCTATAGGAGACTACAGACTTGCCATCGAGTATCATCAGCAGCATTTGACTATTGCTAGGGAAATTGGCAATCGCAATGGTGAAGAATGTGCCTTGGGTAATCTGAGTAATGCTTATAAAGTTCTAGGAGACTATAGCCGTGCTATTGATTATCTCCAGCAAAGTTTGACTATTGCTAGGAGTATTGGCGATCGCTACGGTGAGGGAACAGCCCTAGGTAATCTGGGCAATGCTTACAACTCTCTCGGAGACTACAGACTTGCCATCGAGTATCATCAGCAGCATTTAACTATTGCTGAGAAGATTGGCGATCGCAATGGTGAAGGAAGAGCTTGGGGTAATTTGGGCAATGTTTATTCCTGTCAAGGAGACTATAACCGTGCTATCGAGTATAACCAGCAACATTTAACTATTGCTAAAGAGATTGGTGATCGCTGTGGGGAAGGAATAGCCTTGGGTAATCTGGGAATTACTTACGACACTCTAGGAGATTATAGCTGTGCCATCGATTGTTACCAGCAGAGTTTGACTATTGCCAGGGAGATTCGCGATCGCTATGGTGAGGGATTTGCTTTGGGTGGTTTGGGCAATGCTTACGAATCTCTAGAAGACTACAGCCGTGCGATCGAGTATAATCAGCAGAGTTTGATAATTGCCAGGGAGATTGGCAACCGCCAGGGTGAGGGAAATGCCTTGGGTGGTTTGGGCAATGCTTACAAATCTCTAGGAAACTACAACCACGCTATCGATTATCACCAGCAACATTTGACCATTGCTAGGGAGATTGGCAACCGCTACGGAGAGGGATGTGCTTTGGGTAATATAGGAGTAACGTTCCGTAAACTTGAGCAGTATTCAGAGGCGTTAGACTATTCCCAGAAAGCATTAGAAATTTTTCAGGATATTGGCGATCGTTCTTCTGAAGCTGAAGCCTTTAAAAACTTAGCAGAAATCCACTATAAATTAGGCGATTTAAATCTCGCCCTAGACTATTGCAACCAGGCGTTAACACTTGCCACGGCATTAGGCATACCGCAAGCGAAAGAGTATCAGGAATTAAAGGATCAATTAGAAGCAGATGGAAACAGGAGATGATATCATGTCCCAACGATTGCCTATAATTGCAATGCTGCAATAACAGGGGTTTCAGGCATTTTTATTAGGGGTGTTTGACCGGACATGATATGACAACTTATCAAGACTTACACAGCTACACCACAGATGGTGGCAAAGGTGCGTTACGCTTCGCTAACACACCCTACTGGCGTGGCACAGCTAAAATGATGAATTAGCATTGTAGGGGCGCACGGCGTGCGCCCAATTTAACCATCAAATCTATTCCACAATTTTAGCTGTGTCAGCCCACTATTAGCGTGGCACTTAGAAATAAAGGATCAATTAGAAGTAGATAGAAACAGGAAATTATAGCAATCGCCGTAGCGGTTAGGATGCATCATTTAGTAGAGACGTTGCATGCAACGTCTCTACACTGAAACCAATCACCGATGTGCGCCTGATTCACATCGATTTCACACCTTTAACAGCAACCGCCGCCAGTGTAATGCCAGGTGGAATCAGTAATCAGAATATCCTTGGACATCGCCAGGTTAGCGGCTGTTTTATCACACACCGACGCCGGAACACCTTTTTGCAGAACATGACCCGCGTTATCATCAAAAACCTCTTGGCTTCCGCTATAAATCGCTGTTTTTCCGGTGAAAATACAAGCACCATCTTCCGGAATTGGCACTTTAAATGCCACAGAATCTAAACTTTCTAACAGCAACGGCTCATCTAACTTATAACTTTGGCAATCCAGCAGCCGATAAGGACGCCGCGCCCGGATTTCCACTTGACCAAACCCAACATGAACCAAATGTTTAATATACTCGTTGTAGGTTAAAGCACCCGATAAGCACATTGCCCGTAACCGTTCATCTTGGCGTAAATGATCAGGAATCGGACGGGTGGCGATGGGGTCACTCATAATCAAGCGTCCGCCAATTTTTAACACCCGATAGGCTTCTTGTAAGGCTTTAGTTAGGTCTGCGGGTTCAAAGATATTAAATAGACAATTTTGAGCGACAACATCAACTGAAGCATCGGGTACAGGTAGGTCAAAGGCATCGCCTTCACGAATGTCGATAAAACGTGGGTCAAACCAAGGATTATCTTGAGCCGCGCTTTCTAGGTTCCGAGTCGCTGCTTCCCGCATGGCGGGGACGGGATCAACGGCAATGATACGACCGGGACGTCGGGAAAAATAGGCAAATTGCAGGGCTTCTAAACCACCACCGACGCCTACATAAAGTACCGTTGGCTCGTTTATCAGTTCCGCCGGATGAACGGTAGTTCCACAACCATAGTTCATTTCCTGCATTTGCTGGGGAATTTTCAGTCCGGGGAGTTGCAGGGGAGAACTCTGCACACAACATAACCCCACTTCCGGGGTTTGGGCGACTTCACTGTAGAATTCTGCGGTTGTTTCTAGATACGTCATAGTGTTTGTTGTTTGTCATTGGTCTTATGTCATTGGTCATGGGTGACTCGATGACGATTTATGCTGTCAGCATTCTTCCTCTGAGGGTATTAAACTGGGGTTGAATTAGTTTTTGCTGAGAATCGGTTAAAGTTTATCAACGTTTGAGTTCTTGCTGTCGCTATAACGGATGTAGCTCAAGTCCATTAACATGAATGGTACTAACTTAAGGCTGGTGGGCAATGCCCACGATGGCGGACTGACCCAGCTAAAATAGGACTTTGTTTGTAGTGAGAACTTTAGTTCTCTAACGCCTAGCTGTATAGGGCTAAAGCCCTCACTACGTACCCAATCTATTGCACCATTTTAGCGGAGTCACGCCACTACGGTATATCAAGGGTTTTGCCAACCTTCACGCAGTTGCCATGGCTTCCTCGGTGTCGGGAAGAGGAGGACGCAGACACAGATAAACTAGCGAACCGATTAACGGTATCAGGGAAACTGCCCAAAATAGGGTGGGATTATTTATGCCGCGTCGTGCCATATCATCGCCCACCAGTGCCGGGAAAAGCAAGCACAATAGGCAAAAGTCGAGGCTCATCACATGGATAAAGCGGCTAGTTTGCCACTGCTGGATAAAGTTTGCCCAATCGCCGTTGAGGATGCCAAATCCTAGTAATACCAAGGTGCCGAGGGTGAGAACAACACCTAACCAACGGGAATCGAGAATACCCAGGAAAATATTTTTTGAGCCAGGAAATTCGGGATTGGGTTGACGTAAGGCGAGATAGGGGAGTAACGCAAACGCCCCCACACCAAAGGAAACGGTAGCAAACAGCCACGCGGGGATTTTTTGCCCTCGTCCATCAATAAACACGAAGCAGGCGTATGCTAGCGGTAGTATGCCCATGATGTTGAATAGGGCAATAATTAGGGGATTAATCCCATCCCAGTTACCTGTGGAAAGATTGGTAATCAGGTCAAAGGTATCGGGTTGCTGGGGCGGCGCAAACAGAAAGGCATAAGCGAGAAAGCCAACCCAGAGTATCCAAAAACCAAGTTGTCTGAGCATAAGTCATGATTTGAAGTGCAAGTCCACCGGGTATCCTGTGCATTATCGCATGAATCGATTGGGGCGGTGGGCGTTTTTGCGATCGCGCCTGGGCATTTTTGGGTTAAAAAGGATAATCATCGGTAATCACGACACCACCAGAGTCATGCTAACCAGGGAATTCACCGTGCGGCTGAAACTGCAATTATTGCTGTTATGGCAGAAAATTCGACTATTTGCACGATACAGACAGGCGTTTTACCTGAAACTGATTGGGCTGGAGTTGCTTTGTTTTCCCAGCCGGGTGTTGGGTAAACGGATCACTTCGCGATCGCTAACCTGGAAGTGATCCTCCTCTCACAATTAAATTAGATCCCCGACTTCTTCAAGAAGTCGGGGATCTGGATATGACTACGGATAACTTTGACTGGTAGAAGCTTACTATTCCTGAGTTGTACCATCAGGCATGATAGCACCGTTAAGATTTGCCTTATTTAACATGGCTCCATCCAATTTTGCATCCTTCAAGTTAGCTTTTTCTAGATTTGTACTCTCTAATTTTGCCCCACGCAGGTCAGCTTCACTCAAGGTGGCGCCATTTAAATTGGTATAACACAGGTTTACAGCACTTAATTTTGCCTGCTGTAGGTTGGCTCCACTTAGATTAGCTTGACTTAGATTGGCTGCACTTAGATTTGCCCCTTGCAAATCTGCTCCAGTTAGATTGGCATTACTTAAGTTGACTCGACATAAATCTGCGGCTTGCAAATTGGCTCCACTCAAGTTGACTTGACATAAATCAGCACCAGCGAGATTGGCTTCTTGTAAGTTGATTCCACTCAGGTTTAAGGTCTTCAGGTTCATACCTGTTAAGTTAGCATTTTGCAGTGAAACGCCAGGAGCAATCAAATAAGCACCCGTTTGAGTTGCATCGAATCTCATCGGAAAAATTGTGGTTGTGCTATAAAATGCTTGTTGGAGGTTAGCTTCTTGAAGGTTGGCTCCTTCGAGGTCTGTCCCAATTAGGTTAACTTGACTCAAATTGGCATGACTAAGGTTAGTTCTCATCAGTTTTGCCGTCCTTAAGTTTGCCGCCTTTAAGTTTGCCCCACTGAGATTTGCCATGCTGAGATTAGTTGTTTCAGATAAACTCGCTTGGCTAAGATTTGCCTCACTCAGATTTGCCTCACGCAGGGAGGCTGAAGTTAAATTGGTTTGGCTTAAATTTGCCTTTTTTAGAGTAGCTTTCTCTAACTCAGCAAATTGCAGGTTTGCCTGATGAAGGTACGCATCATCTAAGTTGGCTTCATTCAATTTCACACTCGATAAGTATGCATTACTCAAATCTGCTCCCTTGAGATTTGCCCAACGTAGGTTTGCCAAACACAGATTAGCTCCACACAGATTAGCTCCACACAGATTTGCCCGACTAAAGTTATTCCCACGCCAATTGCCACTTAGTTTTACTCCGGATAAATTGGCTTGGCTTAGATTAACCCCTTTTGGGGAGTCTTTCCCAAAATCTGCTCCAGCTAGATTAATTCCGGTAAAATCTCTTTGTCCATTATTATACAGACGCCAAAATTCTTGAGCTGTCATCGGTGCTTCCTGACTCTTGTCTTCAGCTAAATAAGCTTCTAATAGGAGCATATCTCCGTAGCAGCATAAAATTTGAGTTATTCTCAATACCTTAAATTTCTCATCGCTAAGATTAGTTATATCGTTAGATATTCCTTGATCAGGAGTTGGACTATTGGTTAAGCTTGGCTCCATCACCTGTTGTGGCTCAACGGGCTGTTGCAAATTCTCCAACTTATCAGTTAGCTGATTCAACTGACGCTTAACCCCGACTAAATACTTAGCTGTAATAGTCTGCCGTTCTTCGAGCTGTTCAATTTTGGCAACGAGAGATGCTAAATCTTGTTCTTTGTCAGCCATAGTTGAAAAGCTCCTATACACCTAAACGGGTTTGAGTCACTACTGATTATAATAAAATGCATAAATTTTTGGTGCTTCTGAAGACGATCACATCCTACGCCAAAAATACCTGAGAAGCGGTAAAATAATCCTCAACGGTGATGTTTTTGACTGGAGCAAGATATCAGCTTGAACGAAGGGCGGGTTTGGTGGAGATGTTATCAGTGATATCCTGTAGGTTAATGGCTAAACCTGTCCCAAGCCTAGGAAGAATGCCACTTTAGAGTTTGTAGTAAGCGATGCGAGCGCTTCTGGCACTCAAGTGCCTACTACGAACCCAGCTTAAGTCAGTGACATTCGCAAGGGAGTGGTACGAGTAGTGCGATCGCGAAATCCTGATCCTGTGCTAATTCTAGAAAGGATAGACCCATAAAGACCCGATGCTGAATATTCCCTCCGTCCTAGCACAAGAGCTTTCCCTTTCCGCCAATCAGGTGGAAAATACCCTGTCTCTTTTAGCCGAGGGCGCCACAATTCCCTTTATTTCCCGTTATCGGAAAGAACGCACTGGTTCTCTGGATGAAACCCAAATTCGCGCGATCGCAGAACGCTACGCTTACCTGAGTGAACTCGAAGAACGCAAAGCCACGATTCTGGAGGCGATCGCGTCTCAAGGGAAATTGACCGATGAACTGAAGGCGAAAATTGAGTCCTGTTTCCAGAAAAATGAGTTAGAAGACCTTTACCTCCCTTATCGTCCCAAGCGTCGCACTAGAGCTACCGTTGCGCGGGAAAAAGGATTAGAACCTCTGGCGGAATTGATTAAATCTCTGAATACCCCCACCGCCAAACCTGTCTCCTTAGAAGCAGAAGCCGCCAATTATATTGACGAAGAAAAGGGCGTCAAAACCGCCGCCGATGCGCTAAAAGGGGCGTCTGATATCTTAGCCGAAGAAGTCGCCGAAACTGCCGAATTCCGGGCATACCTGCGCGACTATTTAATGAAGAATGGGCGATTTGTCTCGAAAATTAAAGACGATTATCCCGAAGGCAGTACCAAATATGAAATGTACCGCAATTTCCAAATTAAGGCAAAGGATATTGCACCACATAATATGTTGGCATTATTTCGGGGAGAGAGTGAGGGAATCTTAACCCTGAATCTGGAATTTGAGCAAGAGTTTGTTCAGTCGTATTTAGAATCAGCAACCATTCGCACCAAAATTCCAGAAGTGCGGAACTTCTATCGAGATCTGCTGCATGATGGCTTTAACCGCTTGATGAAAAATTCCCTGATTACGGAAGTGCGGACAGATCGCAAAGCGTATGCGGATTTTGAATCAATTAAAACCTTTGAAGCCAATCTGCGAGAACTCCTACTTTCTCCGCCAGCGGGAATGAAACCTACGTTAGCCATTGATCCGGGATTGCGGACTGGGTGTAAAGTGGCGGTGTTGAATGAAACGGGGAAGTTTATGGAATATCAAACCATTTTCCCCCATACTGGACAATCCAGCCAAGCGGCTACTACTATCAAAAGCCTAATCAAAAAATACCAGATCGAATTAATCGCGATCGGCAATGGTACAGCATCCCGTGAAACCGATGAATTTGTCAGGGACGTGATTAAAACCCTGGAACGTAAACCGATTAGCGTGATCGTAAATGAATCGGGGGCGTCTGTTTATTCGGCGAGTGATGTAGCGCGGGAAGAATTTCCGGATCAAGATGTTACCGTGCGCGGGGCGATTAGTATTGGACGCCGTTTACAAGATCCTTTGGCGGAATTGGTGAAAATTGATCCCAAATCTATTGGCGTGGGACAATACCAGCATGATGTGGATCAAAAGTTACTCAGAAAGAAGCTGGATGACACAGTAGAAAGCTGTGTGAACTATGTTGGTGTGGATCTGAATACGGCGTCGAAAGAATTATTAACCTTTGTGTCGGGTTTAACTCCCACCATTGCCAAAAATATCGTCACCTATCGGAATGAAAATGGCGCATTCCCCAATCGCCGCCGTCTCCTGAAGGTAGCGAAATTAGGACCCAAAGCCTTTGAACAATCCGCCGGATTCCTGAGAATTCGCGGTGGTGATAACCCCTTAGACAATACCGCTGTGCATCCAGAGAGTTATCCAGTCGTGGAAGCGATCGCGAAAGATATTGGGGTTCCCTTGAAACAAATCCCTAAAGCCGCCGATCGACTCAAATCTATTGATTTAAAGAAATATGTCACCGATACCGTTGGCTTACCCACACTTAAAGACATTATCCGGGAATTAGAAAAACCGGGACGCGATCCTCGTGCTGAGTTTAAATATGCCACATTTAAGGAAGGCGTAAAGGAAATGTCTGACCTAAAAGTGGGGATGGAGTTAGAAGGAATTGTCACGAATGTGGCGAATTTTGGTGCATTTGTCGATATTGGCGTGCATCAGGATGGGTTAGTGCATATTTCCCAACTGGCGGATCGATTTGTGGACGATCCCAAAGAAATCGTCAAAGTCGGACAAGTGGTAAATGTGCGGGTTCTTTCTGTGGATGAGAAGTTGAAACGGATTGGCTTATCCATGCGGGCGGCGCAACAGAGGTAAACGGTCACGTATTTTATGTGATTTAATTTGATAAGTAGTTGGACAAAAGAAAACGGCACGCTCCGGCAAGTTGTGTAAATAGATCTCAAACCCTTACAAAGGACGAATGACGTAGCTTGCTTCTCGCTCTCGCGAGTATGACAAATGACGATCCCCACAGTTAACTTTAATTGTGTCCACCTACTTAGTTGAGACTAGCGTTTTGGGAGTGCAATCAATTCTTTCTACCAATTTGTCACTTATAGTCTGTAGACTGATAGTCTGCATCGCGGTCAACATTAAAGTGTGAGCAAAATAAACATCAAGCAGCGCTTTGGGGTTGCAGTCAAACAGCGTCGGCATGAGTTAGGCATATCACAAGAAGAGCTTTCTTTTCGAGCTGGACTTCATCGCACTTACATCTCGGATATTGAGAGAGGTTCCCGCAATCCCTCATTGGAAAACATTGATAAGTTGGCAAAAGCATTAGAACTATCTGTTTCTACCCTCTTTGCCCACTACGGTATTGATCGAGGAAACAATGGTTAATTATTCAGAATGGTTTACCTCCAATCAAAAAGGTAAAATACAAATTAATAGTATTGCAATTTACCGAGATTTATCTCCAGAAGTCGTTAAGCAATTAGATAATAACCTATCTGTTAGTGAGATTATAGATTGGATTAGACAACGAACAATACAAGCATTCAAATCCCAATATTCTAGGAGACCAACAGATGGCGCTCTCAATAACTCCGTGGGGCGCTGGAATGAATTTATAGCAACTACTTTATTTTCCGAAATAGCTCTTGATATAAGTCAAAATAACAAAATATGTGTAACTATATTTTCTTTGCCTAACTCCAAAATAGCCAATGAAGATACAGAGAAAGCGTATTCAAAATTTTTAACCCTATTCAATCCGGAGGAATGGAGAGGCGGCAAAAAACTATCGACGATTGCACCGTTCAAACACAAAATTTTTCTACCCAGTCCAGATTATATTATTGCAGTTATAAATGATAGACAAATTTCTGTAGTAGTTCGGTCTCTTTTAGAAAAACAAATAAGACAACCTGATAGTTTGGAGATTTATAGTTTTTTGCAAGGAAAACTAAATGTCGAGGAAGTAAAAGCTGTTATTTCTCTGAAAACATCAAATCGCCCGGATCGAAGATATCAACCATTATTTGAAGCAGCTATGATTAAAGCAATGATATATGTTTTACAGCAGAACTGGAAATATTATATGGTTGCCAGCGAACTAACTTCTGCCGATAGAACTATATTTAGTACAGCAATTGCCCCTCATGGCATTGCAATTGAACAAGATTACCAACTTGTAGATGGCACATACTTATATAATCGCAAACTAGATTTAGTGTCATTAGTTGAATCGGCTATTCACGAATAATAACTCAGAACTTCAAGAAAATGACAATGGTAACTCTAGTTGTTTTTGTGTTGGTTCTTCATAATGCCATTCGGTTGTTGATAAAAAATCTAGAATACTTTGAGCAATAGCCTTAGATGCTAAGTAAGGAACCCCATTACCAATTGTTTTAAACATACTTGTTAGGGACATTGTATCCGGAAGGATAAAATTTTTAGGTAACGATTGTATAGCCAGTGTTTCAGCAACGGATAAGCGACGCGCTTTATAAGGATGCAAGTGAACTTCGTTATTACCGTAACAAGCAGTGGGAGAGTAACGCCATCGGTGAAGACGTTTGTAAGACTTTCGTGAATCATCTCCCTCCGCCACCGAAAGAAATCGCTTTAAACCCGCTCTCGGTTTAAAATGATGTTGAGCATTTGCATGGTTGAGGACATCATTTTTCCGAAACCAATATTCAACCGTTAGTTCCTGAATAATCTTATTAGAACAGGGCAAGTGCGAATTTTCCTGAAATGGCTCAGTCGAAGCCCAAGGACAAGAGAAAACGAGCTGCTTTGGATATAAAATAGAAGTAGTCCAGGGAAAAACTCCTTCAGGCATAAATTTGGCAGTTTGCTTAACAGGGAGTTTTATATCTCTGATTAAACTTTTGCGAAATCCCAGTAGGATAATTCTCTCCCTATCTTGAGGAACGCCGTATTCTATTGCGTTAATTAAACGCTCTGTTAATAGATAGCCAGCTTTGTTTAGCTTATCTTTAAGCTGTTCAAAAAATAGGCGATGCTTTTTCGTTCTCCACAATCCTTTAACATTCTCAAATAAAAAGAAATCGGGTTGGTGTTGGCAAATTAACTCAACATAAGCAGCAGAAAGCTTCCCATTATCGCCATCCTTGCCTTGGTTTTTTCCGCCAACAGAGAAGTCGGGACAGGGAGGACCACCAATAAAACCAACAATATCCGTAGATTGCCGAGCATCCTGGATTAAATACCACAGACGTAACGATTTTTCCCCCTCTGTAAGTTGATCAACGTCTCCATCTTCGGCATAATGGTATCCATATTGGGGTAATGGTAGATTGAAAATTTGTCTAGAGTAACGGTAAGCCTCCATATAGGAGGGATTAATTTCATTCACATATACGATATTGAAACCACTGGATTCAAAGCCTAAATCGAGAAATCCAGTTCCAGCAAAAAAAGAAAATATTTTTGGACGAATACTCATTAAGCAACTTAGGATTATGCCAATCAACTATCTACGAATCGTTATAATAGGGCAACCCGATCGCAGAAGCAATTCCCATGACCCAGAGCCTAGAACCCAATGTTCTACCTCCTCCGTTCCCGGATCATACCCAACTCCCCGAATCCAATGGCGAATTTGTGAAGAACTTCCAGGAGCATCCCCAAAGCCTTATTCTCACCGACTCCCTCGGACCGATTCTCGAAAGAATTCATCCCGACGGACAATATGCCATTGGACAAGATTGTGGCATCTACTGGCGACAAACAGAACCGCCGGAAAAAGGAGCAGAAGCTCCCGATTGGTTTTATGTCCCCAATGTTCCCCCCAAAATAGACGGTCAAATTCGCCGTTCTTACGAAATCTGGCACGAATTTATCGCGCCAATGAATGCCTTAGAATTTGCCAGTGGCGATGGTTCCGAAGAGCGCGATGCCACACCCTTATCTCGCTCATCCCCAGGAGAAAAAACGAAACCGGGTAAGTTTTGGGTTTATGAGCAGATTCTGCGGATTCCTTACTATGGAATTTTTGAAATCAAGACGAACCACTTAGAGGTTTATCACTTCGTTAATGGTTCCTACCGCCCGATGAACCCGAACCAACGAAACCATTATCCCATTGAACCTTTAGGTATAGAATTGGGATTACTCCCAGGAACCTATCAAAATCAAACTCAAATTTGGTTGCGCTGGTGGGATAGTGAGGGTAATTTGCTCCTGACTGGAAGTGAGAGAGCCGAACAAGAAAGACAACGGGCTGAACAAGAAAGACAACGGGCTGAACAAGCCGAACAAGCCCGAAGAGAAGCTATTCCCAAATTATTCGCTATGGGATTAACCGCCAATCAAATCGCAGAAGCCTTAGGTTTACCGATTGAGGACATTAATTCCATAGGTAATTCATCGAACAGTTAATTTGGCAATGTAGATAAACCCTAATCAGTAGGGACAATTGATAAATTGCCCCTACTATCCCGATAAAAATCAGGACAGATTTAACACTCAACCTTTTGCCATCTGCCAGCTCCCCAGACGCGCCATGGCGCGTCTCTACATGCTCCCCCAGCTCCTACCACAACACTTATTGAGTAGACCCTAGATTAAGTCTTCGCCGCCGCATCTTGTGATTCTTGCGGGGGTTTAGTTACGCCCATGCGAATTTCTGAAGACATAGACGCCATGCTAAAGCCGCCAAATCGCTTCAAAATGCTCGTCCGTAGCCGTAAGTTAGGACTGGCAAACCACAAACGCTCCTCAGAATACATGGTTTCGTAGTCGGTAATTAAGGTCAGCGCCTGATCATCTCCCATAATATAGCGACCCGCTACCGGGGCTTTCTCCGCATAGCCCATTTCCCGCAATAGCTTCCCTTCATTGGGCTTATCGGGGTCAGCAACTGGCACCAGCACCGTTGAACCTTGATGCTTTTCTTCATCCCAGTCCATTGTGCCATCCCATGTCACTCTGGCACCACAGATAGCTGAATCTGGATCAACCTCATACTGTTGGCATAGCTGAACCACTTCTGGCGCATCAGCCGCGATCATTTCAATCGTAATATCAGATTTACCATTTTCAGCTTGCTTAAATGCCAGATGATGACTGGTACGCTGCGAAAACCATCGACCAGCACTCTGCTCAAAAAATTCTTTTATATCCATGAAGTCAGACGTTTCACGTTAACAAAGCTTTAATTGATTTTATCGTTCTCCTGGCTTGTTTATGATTACATTATTGATTGTTCATGACTTCCAGTACAGCCATGGGCAGAGGTTTAGGCTGAGTGTGTCGCCTCTTGCAGGCGGTTCAGGGAGATAGATGCAGCTTGGGCAACTTGGGAATGGCTGTCTTTGGCTAAGAATTTTAACGCCGACTGGCTTTTGTCCGTGGGTAGGTTCCCCAACGCTTCGGCTAATCGTTGGCGCACTAACCAATCGGGGGATTGGGCAAAGCGCAGGATATCGTCCACGGCTTCGATGGCTTTAATTTCACCCAATGCGGAGATAGCCGCCTGTTGTACCACGATTTCTTTACTATCGAGTGCTTGAGTGAGAACTTGACGGGCGCGGGGATCTTTTATATTGCCCAATGCGACAGCCGCGCTGAACCGGACTAACCATTGTGTATCTTCATAGAATGTCCGTACCAAGGATTCAAAGGCTCTGGCATCTTCTAGATATCCTAAGGCTCCAGCAGCATCAGCGCGAATGCCATAATCGGGGTCAGTTTCGAGTAATTTCACCAAAATGGGGTAGCATTCGTCTGTCTGTTTTACCCCTAAGGCAAAGACAGCCATCGATCGCACTTGTAAACTTGGATCATCTAAAACCTTCTTGATTAAAGGCACAGCCTCCTCTGCTGGCACGTTACGGAGGTGGGCTAATGCCACCATGCGATCGCGGGAGTTGGCACTATCTAGCTGATCTGAAATTTGCGCTAAGTTAAGATAATCCATCAGCTTCCCCTTATCGTTAAGAAATGTTACATACATTATAGAAAATTGTAAAAGGAAGCGCAGGATGAGATTACCCCATGCAAGAGGAGGCGATTGAAATCGCTGCTACACAAACAAAGTCCGCCTGCGCGGACTTTGTTATAACGGGGGTAGCGTTCCCCGGATTTGGTATGATGCCAGAAGCGTTGAAAGCGAGGGAACCTGGTACGTGTGTAGGAGTTCACTTTCACGACTATCTGTTCGGTTGCACCCAGATGTAACTAAACCCGCCCCGTCTTTCGTGGGTGAATTATTTCCGTCAAGCTGCACTCGTCAATCAAAAATGATTTAATAGATAAAACTAAAGGTCTGCATCCAAGGGGACTAGCGTAATATCTGAACCTGTATCCAGAAATGCCCTCCAATTTACTTTTTTCGGTTTTGTTGCATCCAGGGATGTTATTTGCACTGTTATAAGAGGAGCGGCTGGCTTTCCTTTTCCCAAAGAAATGTAGCTATAAGAACCCACTGAAACTCGACTATTATTGAGACAGAGATGGAATGTTAACGGTTAGCTTAGGCTCTTCAGCAAGAACCTTTTTGATAAACAGGTGTCTTGGTTCAGTTTTTGCGTAAGCTCGCTTTACTAAAGCTGCTTCGTCTTCATCTGCATCCAGAACCTGTCCATCTTCAAAGATTACATACATACCCCCATACTGAGTCAACAACTCTTGTCTTTTCTCTTCAAAAAGCTGGCTCTGATGCTCCATGTATTCAACAACCTCCGGATCGGGGTACACAGCAGGTTTCTCTTGCTGATCTATAGAGTCTATATCTGCACCAGTTTTATTAACAATATTTAACGCTTCTCGTAAATCAGCGATCAGTTGTTTAGCTAGCGTTGGACTAACAATCAAACGAGCTATAGGTTGACAATCAACCACAATTTCTTCTTCGGAAGCTTTGCTTAAATCTCTGACATTAAGAGGGTCAATAAATCCAAAATCAATAACTATATCATCATCCATAGGATTAACTGTAGCCACATTAGCATAATTGGGATGGCAACTCTGATGAGACTTAAACTGTACTTTCACTCTAGACATAAACTTTTTCCCCAATAACAGAGACTAACTAGAATTTGGTCAATTACAGCCTAGCATCAGAGATGCCCCCATGGGATCGTGAGAGTTAGTACTTCTACCCGATTATCCTTCTACGCCTCAACGGAGTAACAACACCGGACAAGGAGACAGCCGCACCACTTGTTCAGCGACAGAACCCATCAAAACCCGCTTGACACCTGTGTGTCCGTGGGTAGGCATAACAATTAATTCAATTCCTTTTTCTTTGGCATAGTCCACAATTTCATGACTGGGAGTCCCCATCGAAACCTGATGCTGTACTCCTGCATACCCCATTTCACTCAGCTTGTTTTTCAGAAAAGATTGAGCGTTGTTTTGCCGAGATTCTGAGGTAACCGTTTTCCATATTGTACCGGGATCGACTGCACTCAAAGGCAGTAGAACGTGGATGACATGCAAATGAGATATGTCCTCGACAAACTCTAAAGCCGGAGCAAGTGCGGTAAAGGATATATCCGAAAAATCAGTCGGTACAAGCACATCGTTCTTTTTTAACCAGCTCATAATTGTTAATTGTTAATTGTTGACTGTTCATTGCCCTGTAGCTGATCGCAGCTAACTTGGCAGGTTAGGATAGTCTTTACTGTTATCTCTTGGGATCAACTGATGTCCTTTCCGTACCTCATAGTGCTATATTTGGATGGCAGCGATTATCATTAACACATTTATTCTGAATAGGTTTTTGTCCAATCATTCTCTCAATTAGACAGGGCGGGTTTATTGACATCTGGGTGGCAATAAATCAGAATAGTGAAACCCGCCCCTACAACTGACAAAACTCAAAATTTCTTGGGATGCATTAGTTTCCAGCCTGGTGGGAATCTTCCAGAGTGGCGAGCTTTTCCGCATAAGTTGGCATTTGCCCAGAACGCAGCCGCTCCATATAATTGCTGACGTCTCCTGCCACCTCATTGGAGAGAAAATAAGCACCAATCAAGTTGGGAATTGCCATCATCAGCAGGGTTAAATCGCTAAAATCAATCACCGCACCGGGAGTAACAACGGCACCGATAAACACGCAAGCGACAAAAATCAGCTTATAGATGATAATGGTGCGTTGACCAAAGAGATATTGCCAAGAAATCTCGCCGTAATAACTCCAAGAAATAATTGTGGAGAAGGCAAACAGGAAAATCGCGATTGTGAGAACCACCGGAAACCAGGTACTAACTGTAGCAAAGGCATTCAGTGTCATCTGAGAACCGTCGATCGCTTCACCCGTATCTTGATAGACACCCGTTAGGACAATCATGATTCCAGTCATGTTGCAGATGATGATCGTATCAATAAACGGTTCCAAGAGGGCGACAATTCCTTCCCGCACTGGTTCATCAGTCCGAGCCGCCGAGTGCGCGATCGCAGCTGAACCGATCCCCGCTTCATTGGAGAAAGCACTGCGCCGCACCCCTTGCACGATAACGACAATAATACCGCCTTCAATACCGCCTTCAAGCGCTTCTGGGACAAAAGCTTGGCTAATAATTGTGGCGATCGCGGCAGGAACTTGGGGCAAATTCACCACCACAATCCACAGACACCCCAAGATATAAATCACCGCCATTGCGGGAACCAGCAACCCCGTTGTCGAAGCAATTCGCTCAATCCCACCAATAATCACAATCGCGGTTAACACTGCCAAAACCAGACCGACGATCCATCCCTGCATCCCCGGAAATGTACCCACAAAGGCGATGGCGGCTTGGTTAGACTGGAACATATTCGCGCCACCCATCGAACCAAAAATCGCCAGCACGGAAAAAATAATGGCTAATCCCTTTCCTAGAGGAGCCAACCCCATGTTCATTAATCCGCGTGAGAGCATATAAGCTGGTCCTCCCGCGACTGTGCGATCGGGTCGTTCGATGCGGTATTTTAGTCCTAGGGTACATTCCACCAACTTCGTTGTCATCCCCAGAAAAGCCGCCAGTGTCAGCCAGAACATCGCCCCTGGACCACCAACTTGAATGGCTACAGCCACACCAGCAATATTGCCTAATCCCACTGTTCCCGACAACGCCGTCGCCAGCGCCTGAAAATGGGAGACTTGTCCCTCTTCCTCGGGGTCATCATACCTACCCCGTACCACATCAATCGCATGTTTAAAGGCACGGAGATTGATAAAGCCGAGGCGAAGCGTAAAGAAAATACCTGCCACAATCAACCACACCACAATCAGTGGAAAACCACCGATGTCGTAGAAGAGAATTTCAACGAGGACAGCGACTATTGCCGAGAATACACTGTCGATCGCATTCAGGAAACCACTAGAGGTTTCGGTATCTTGAGCCAGAACTCGAACTGGAAAAAAGAGCAGCAACACAGTAGCTAGCAGGAACGCCGCTAGCTTTCCCCGTCGTTGACGTTTAAGCTGTATCGGGGAAATTGGCTGTTTTCTAGGGTATGTCATTGCGAATTTGAGTGCCGACGTAATAGTGATTGGGTTATTCAACCCAACCGAATTAGAGGAAGATTATATCAAAATGAGGACAACTTAGTAGTTGGACTTTCATTGAAGTTAACGGTTGAGATTAGGGAACCGGGAACAGAGAAAGGATTTGAAGCGTGTCAACATTTCTTAATACAGCGTACAAGGTACTTATGCCGTAGGGTGGGCATTGCCCACCAGTCTTAAGGAGTGTGCCATTCCATTTCAACTGGGTATAGGTAGGACTTGCTACACAAATCAAAAATTCTTGAACCCCTCGGTAGTGAGCAAGATGCTCACACCACAAGGATTTGGCAATTCTTGACATGAAAGTTTCAATGCAGAACCGTTTACATGAGTAAGGGCGCACATCAGTGCGCCCCTACGTGTTTATGGCAGTTTAGGATTAATTTATTCCTAAACGAAACTAAAAGCAGAACTCTCTAAGCTGAGCGAATCAACAGTTTGAACAATACCAATTAATTCATCGGATGTTCCCAAATCCTGGTAGATTCCCATTCCTTCTGGTAAACTGCCAGAGGTTGCCATTAACTGATAGTCAGCCGCATTTCCAGCCAGTTGAATCATATCTTGACTGGCGTCAAAATCCATAATCAAGGCGTAATCATCCACCCCATTGTCGGCGGATAATGCCCCGGTTACATCGCCTAAGATAAAGGTATCAACATTGGCAGTTCCGGTCAGAGTATCTACCTCTCCGACACTGGGATCAGTCCCAGTAATCTCGTCCGTTGCACTCTGTTCGTATACTTGAATATTACGGAACTGACTGGCTGCATTGGGATTTTTAACATCATGGTCATTTCCCAATATCAAGTAATTCATCTGACCCGTGAAGAAATCGCCAACTCGGATTTGATAGGATTGCCATTCACCAGCGGTATCACTGTAATTATTGAAGTCTTTGATACCCCAGGATTGCGTGCCGTAGAGTTTGAAGAACTGGTTTGAACTGAGACGGTTATCACTATCAAAGCCAATGCCTTGAATTTCTCCTTCTGCTGTACTCTTGAAGTCAAACTCTAAGATAGTATCAGCGGTAATCGTGTAATCGAGTCCTAACTTCTTCCAGCCATTTCCCTCAAGTTGCACTTCACGGCTATCCTCAGAAAGGGTAACAATAGCTCTTTTATCTTGATTTCCAGCATAAGCATCAAGGGTGTAGGTGTCGGTTATCCCATTCGCCGTTACCGCTAATTCGGGGTCATAAAGTTTGATATTGCGGAATTGACTGGAGGCGGTAGGATTTTTTACATCATGGTCATTGGCAAAGAAAAGGTAGTCCATTTCCCCCGTGAAGAAATTCCCCACGTCAATGCGATAGGACTTCCATTCGCCAGCGCTATCGGCATAATTATTGAAGTGCTTAATTCCAAAATTTTGAGTGCCATAGAGTTTAAAGAACTGTTTGGAACTGAGGCTGTCATCGGTATCAAAGCCAATGCCTTGAACTTCACCTGCTGCCGTACTCTTGAATTCAAATTCCAGGATGGTTCCTTTGTTGATAGTCTGGTTTAGGGCTACTTTCTTCCAGCCATTTCCCTCAAGTTGCACTTCACGGCTATCCTCAGAAAGGGTAACAATAGCTCTTTTATCTTGATTCCCCGCATAGGAATCCAGGGTGTAGGTGTCGGTTATCCCATTCGCCGTTACCGCTAATTCTGGGTCATAGAATTGGATATTGCGGAATTGACTGGATGCGGTAGGATCTTTTACATCATGGTCATTGGCAAAGACTAGGTAGTCCATTTTTCCCGTCAAGAAGTTGCCTACGTCAATACGATAAGACTTCCATTCGCCAGCGCTATCGGCATAATTATTGAAGTGCTTAATTCCAAAATTTTGAGTGCCATAGAGTTTAAAGAACTGTTTGGAACTGAGGCTGTCATCGGTATCAAAGCCAATGCCCTGAATTTCTCCTTCTGCTGTACTCTTGAATTCAAATTCTAGGATGGTTCCTTTGTTGATAGTCTGGTTGAGGGGTAATTTCTTCCAGCCATTGCCTGTAATTCCGACTTCATTTCCATCCCAGGTAAAGTTAACCAAAGCATTTTTATCTTGGTTCCCCGCGTAGGAGGTTAAGGCGTAACTGTTGGTGACTTCATCGGTGGTGATGTTTAATTCCGTGGGGAAATCATCTTTAACAATTGTTGCCACACCTTGACTATTATCTAAGGTAGCGTTTTGGGCATTACTCAGATTCAAGGCGAAGGTTTCATCATCCTCAAATGCGGTATCGCCAAGAACGTCAACATTTATCGTTTGACTGGTTTGACCAGGGGCAAAGGTTAGCGTACCATTGATGGCTGTATAATCACTATCCGCCATGGCGCTATTATCGGCGGTGGTATAGTCTACGGTAACGGTTTCGTGAAAGGCTTGGGAAAGGTTAACTGTAAATTCAGCCGTGGTGATGCCACTGTTTCCTTCGGTGAGGCTGATGTTCTCAATGGAGAGAGTGGGGAAGTCATTATTCTCAATCGTAACCGTTCCTTGAGAATCCGCGATCGCACCATGACTGGGGTTACTGAGATTCAGAACCAAGCTTTCATCGGTTTCTATGTCGGTATCACCGAATATCTCTACCGTGACGGTTTGGCTAGTTTCCCCAGGGAAAAAGGCTAAGGTTCCGTTTGTGGCGCGATAATCTTCACCTGCGATCGCACTCTGATCTGAGGTACTGTAGTCTACAGTAACCACCTCACTGTAGGCATCGGAGAGGCTAACGGTAAAGTTGGCGTATTTGCTGCCATTATTTCCCTCAGTCAAAGTGACATCATCCACCGTAATCGTGGGGGGTATAACCAGGCGGTTAATAAAATCAACCTCTTCTACATTTTGACCGGGATCAAGGATAACCGTATGCGTACCCGGAATTTCGCTATAGTTGCCAACTCCAATTTTAATATTGTATCCGCCACTGCTGCTATAGCTGTAATCACGATAATTCGCGATAGTCGGATCATACCAACTGCCTTCACTACTAACACCGATATAGTAGGTGCCAGCTTCAAATGCGGTAAAGTCGATATAAGGATCGTCACTAAACCCCGTTTCCCTTGGTGCTAAATCACTTTCACTCTCAGCAACTTCTCTACCCCGGAAATCAAATAACCGCAATTTGGCATCTAACTCGGAACCGACAGTCTCGGCATCAATATCAACCGTGATCCGTTCTCCGCGAGAGAGTTCGACCTTATAGAAGTCTACATCCGAACCGGGAATAAAATTAGTGTTATAGGGATTCCAATAGTCACCAATTATCCCCGTATCGGTAAAAACACCCGGAGTTATAGAAGTCAATCCGGTTGCGATCGCCTGGGATAGGATATCATTGGGTTCATTGACTCCCCGGTAATCCTCCAGAGTGATGTTTACAGCATAAACTCCTGTGTCATTCCAACTGTTGTCACTACTACCACTGCCTAAAACAAAGGGATCATAATCAACATTACTCGCGCTACTAATCCCCACATAATAGGTATCGCTGTATAAGGCTTCAAACTCGATATAAGGTTCGCTAAATCCCGATTCCCCAGGCGCTGAACCATAGAGACTGAATACCACTTCTTGTCCGTTAGAATCAAATAGTCGCAATGCGGCATCCAAATTCGGCTCAAACGTCTCAACATCCAAATCAATGGTTACCCATTGTCCTTGATTAAGCTGTAACGCAATTAAATCCACATCCGCACCCAGATTAACGGCGGGGTTATCGCCAATCATCCCCATATCCGTAAACGTACCCGGATTCGTGCGACTCAAGCCACTATAAACGGCTTGCGTGATTGTATCATTGGACTCATAACTGAGACTGTTAAGTCCATAGTGAAATCCATCACCACCTAGGGCAGAAACATCGTAGGGTAAGGAAATTGTCCGCTGAACGTTTCCACTATTGTCAAGAACATTAATTTCCTGATTTCCCCTGAAGGAATTAACCAATAGTTCACCATTAACAAAAGCAATCCCAGTATTATCAGTTGTGTCCGTAAACAAGGTATCGGAAATTAATCCTGTCGTTGGATTAATCACGAAGAGTTGATCATTCCCATTTGTCACCAGTAACTGATCTGGATTTCTCCTTACCCCCAGTCCCCCAACTCTGGTGATCGTAGGATTAAGTGCGTCAATGTTGAGAATATTGGTAACTTGATCACTAATTGAATCAAACTCGATAATGTCCTTGCCCTGGTCATCTAATAGATACACCTTATTTCCCAGGACAGCCAGATCATCAATAGAAGTATTTTCCGTAAAAACCTGATCGAAATCTATCACCTCTCCCGTAGAAGGATTCAGTTCCCACAGACAATTTGAACCATCGGTAAAGAACACACTTTGTCCATTGTAGGCAAGTCCGCCAACTGCATTATTTGCCCACCTTGGTATCGCAAAACGGTTAATTTCTTCCCCAGTCAGCGGATTTAATTCCACAATTTGATTTGATCTATCCAGGGGTGTGGCAAACAGTCGTTCACCCCCCTCACTAACTGGATCATCCCCCACCGTTACTTCCAGGTTGTAGCCGCCACTGTAACCATAACCATAATCCATTGTCGCCACAAATGGATCATAGTAATTACCTGAATGACTGACACCGATATAGTAGGTATCATCCCTTGAGGCGATAAAATCAATATAGGGATCTCGACCGGAATAGGCTTCTCCAGGTGCAGCGTCTGCATCGCTAGAGGCTACTTCATTACCCCTAGAGTCAAACAATCGCAGTTCAGCATCAAGATAAGAACCAAACTGTTCGGCATCAATATCAATCCGAACCCGTTCACCCAAATTCAGTTGGACTTTATAGAAGTCCACATCTGACTGGTTACTATTCGACCACGGCGGGTTATTAATATGGTCGCCAATAAAGCCTGTCTCTTTAAACGTACCTGGATTGGCAGAACTTAACCCGGTTGCGATCGCCTGGTAAATAGTATTATTAGGTTCATTCGGTTCCTTGTCTTGAGTTAGGGCAATTTTGATATTATATCCACCTGTACTACCCCAACTCTCGTACCCGTTCCCACTTCCTGGAACCAACGGATCATATTGCCAATTATTACTGCCACTAATGCCAACATAGTAAGTGCCAGTGGATAAGGCTTGGAAGTTAATGGAGGTATATGGATTCCACGGCTCATCGTTATAATGGTAGCGGACTTCCTGACCCTGATCATCAAATAAACGCAGGGCTGTCCAGTCATCCACATCAATAGTTACCTCTTGTCCTTCATCTAGTTGAAACGCAATCAGATCGACATCTAACCAAGAATCAACCAGGGAATTATCTCCAATTAAACCACTATCGGTAAAAATAGGATTCGTTTCACTTAATCCACTGACAACGGCGTGGGATAGCGTATCATTAGACTCTTTCGTTAAACTGGGAAGACTATTTTTCAGTCCATCACCTGCCAAAGCGGATACACGGTAAGGTAAGTCAAGTGTACGCGGCAAGCCACCCTTTTGATCAAAGATATTAATTTCTGAGGTATAGTCAGATCCTAGATAAATCTCACCACCGATAACGGCTGCGCTCATATAATGAGTCCTGGAATACGTAAAAAAGGATTGCATCTCTTGACCCGTACCCGGATCGATCTTAAAAACATAACGTTCATCTTGATCGGTTACCCACAAAACATTTGATGCATGATCCCCCGATAGTCCAACCCTTGAATGGAAACCGGAATTAATCGGATCAATATCCAGAACAGTAGTAACTTCCTCACGGATCGGATCAAATTCAATAATGTCACTATCCGAGGAATCAAGCAGATAAACCTTACTCCCTAACGTCGCTAAACCCTCAAAGTCACCACCTATGTCCACCCAGTAATCATTAATCACTGCCCCTGTATTTGGATCAAGTTCCCATAACTGATCCGATCCATTGGTTAAAAATAAACTTGTCCCATTAAACGCTAAACTGTCAGTTCTACCATTAATCCAAGTTGGCACTTCAAACCGATAAAGTTCTGTACCCGTTAGGGGATTTAACTCAACAATCTGATTGTATCCATCATCCGGAATCGCAAACAGCCGTTCTTTATTAGCATTCGGGTGAGGAGAAAGCTGTTGCCATCCGGGAAGTACGGTTTGGGCAACCGTATAGGTTCCTGATTCTAGACCCAAGAAGGTATATTCGCCATCTTCGTTAGTTAGAGTTGAGTATTCTCCAACATCAAGTTGACCATTTTGATTTTCGTCTAAATAAACCGTCCAATCGGCGATTCCGAGTTCAAAACTATCCTGGAAGCCATTCCCATTTAAATCCTGCCAAACCTTGCCGTTAATCTTAGAGTTCATGAGTGTGAATACCTCCTTGACCGCTATTTCCTAGCTATTCCTCGCCATTGCCAGCCAAATTTATGCAAAAAATCAGTTTTTGTTGCAAATCTTTACAAATTCATCTGGGGTGTTACCACCGCTGGCGTGTTCACAAGCGGTGACATCCTTAGGTTGATGTATGAGAACGTCCTATCACCGTAATCGGAATCTGACGTTTCAGGGCAGTAGGGGCGGGTTTGACGACTATCTGGACTTGGTTAACCCAGATGCGACTCGCGCCCGCCCCAACCCAATGCGATCCGTCTGTAATGATTACTTCTACAACTAAAACGTTGACACCTGGGGATCGGTGAATTTTTTGATAACTTTTGTAGCAACGGACTATTATGAAGATTTCGTGAAGTCACCACGGAGTTTTTTAAGTTTCTGTAAAATTTTCCGGCGTTCAACCCCTTTGTACGATAGAGCTAGATCCCCCCTGAGTTATTATGTAAAGAATTGCAACAAAAACCGATTAATTGCATAAACTAGGCTGTCTACTTGTGAGTAATAGGTAGAACATAGCGGTTAAGTCGGTTGCTACGGCTGATCGGTTTACAAGTTGTGACATCGTTAGGTTGAGGTCTAAAGATTTCCTATCACCATAATAGAAATGGGTGGAAAAACAATTCATCAGTTCATTTATCACAATCAGAGGTGTAATTAAGCTATAATGACAGTTCACAAAATCCGTCAAACGCTTCTCACCCTAACCAGTTTTGCTACGTTAGGATTTGCCCTATCCCTACCCGCCCAAGCCATAGAATTTAGGTCGATTGACGGGTCAAACAATAACCGGGATAATCCGACCTGGGGTGAAGCCGAAATTAAACTGATTCGCCTCCTCGAACCCGATTACAGTGATGGGATTTCCGCGCCTGCGGGTATGAATCGCCCCAACCCTCGCGCCATCAGTAACGCGATCGCCTCTCAATCCGAGTCAATTCCCAATTCCTTCAATGCCAGTGATTGGCTATGGCAATGGGGACAATTTGTAGATCATGACCTCGACTTAACTGATCCGCCTGCGGGTGCAGAATTTTTACCCATCCCCGTTCCCGAAAATGATCCAACCTTCACACCTGGATCAATTATCCCCTTCCGCAGAAATGCCGCCGCACCAGGAACGGGTACAGATAGTAATAATCCCCGCCAACAAGTTAACGCGATTACCGCTTATATTGATGGGTCGAGTGTCTATGGATCAGATTTAGAACGGGCGCATTTTTTACGATCTGGAGAAGGCGGAAAACTTAAAACCAGTGCCGGGAATTTGTTACCCTTCAATACCGAAAACTTGGAGAATGCCAATCCCTTTGGTGTTGATGCTGATGATTTATTTATTGCTGGGGATGTGCGGGCAAATGAACAGATTGGCTTAACGGCTGTTCACACGCTTTTTGTCCGGGAACATAATCGGTTAGCTGATGAAATTGCCGCTGATCCAACAACGTCTCAAAAAGCCGCTGATGCGGGACTTTCTGTAGACGAGTATATCTATCAAACCGCCCGCCGAATTGTCGGTGCCCAAATTCAGGCAATTACCTATAATGAGTTTCTTCCTTTACTCTTGGGTGAAGGGGCGATCGATCCCTATAGTGGCTACGATGAAACGGTAAACCCCAGTATCAGCAACGAATTTTCCACCGCCGCCTACCGAGTCGGTCACACGATGCTATCCTCAGAACTGCAACGGATCAACAATGATGGCACATCAGCGGGGAGTATTTCATTGAGAGATAGTTTCTTCAATACCCAGGAAATTACCGAGAATGGGATTGATTCGTTGCTGTTAGGATTAGCCTCTCAGAAAGCGCAAGCTGTAGATGCGTTGTTAGTTGATGATATCCGCAATTTCCTCTTCCCCGCCGGAACCGGAGGACTAGATTTAGCCGCCGTGAATATTCAACGGGGACGGGATCATGGACTTCCCGGTTATAATCAAGCGCGTCGGGGGTTAGGGTTAGGCGGATACACGAGTTTTGATCAAATTACATCCGACGCCGAAATTGCCCAGCGCTTCCGAGATATTTACGGCACAACCGATGGTCAGGATAACATTGATTTAGTTGATTTGTGGATCGGTGGGATTGCTGAAGACGCCTATAATGGCGGGATGGTTGGCGAATTGTTCAATGTGATTCTCTCAGACCAATTCCAGCGTTTACAGGATGGCGATCGCTTCTTTTATTTGGCTGATCAGGATCTCCTGAATTTGAGACCGGATATTGGCGATACGACGCTTTCGGATATTATTGTCCACAATACGGATATTACCACGATTCAGGATAATGCGTTTATTGTCGCCAAAGATATACCCGAACCCTCCGCACTATTCGGATTGTTTTTAATTGGGGTTTTCGGCGGAACGTTGGGGCAATGGCATCAGCGCCAATCTATCAACCAAGGATATTCGCAATCAATATAGCGATTCATCCGGTAGGGGCGCACAGACGTGCGCCCTGATCAAGGTATCAAATCAAACCAGAAAGTGCTGTAAATATAAACCAGTGACACGCCTAATTAGATTGGGTTTGTAGTCATGTTAGTAGTGGCGTGACATAGCTAAAATTGTGGGATAGATTTGGCGGTGAAATCGGGCGCACGCCATGCGCCCCTACGGTTTCCGGGCGTAATTCTAATTCATCAAATAAGGTGTGTCACGCCAGTAGTGGCGTGGCACAGCTAAAATGGTGGAATAGATTCTATCATTGAATCGGGCGCAAGTCTTTGCGCCCCTACGGTTTCCGGACGTAATTCTAATTCATCAAATAAAGTGTGCCACGCCGCCATCGTGTGTTAGCGAAGCGTAACGCACCATTGACTAAGGCTTTGGTTGTTTATGGCTATCGCCTAAACCACGATGGCGGCATAGCCCCCTAAATTGATGCATTGGATTAGGTTTGTAGTCAGGGTTTGACGCTGAGATTCTGTTGGGTTGAGCGAAGTCGAAACCCAACCTACAACTATTTAACGGTTGCAAGATGTAAGTTTTAACAGATTTTCCTTTGGCTTAAGAGTATTTTAAGTGCGATCGCTCCCTTGGGGGCAAATCCTAGTGCAGCGCGGCAGAAATAACTAACCAGCGAACAAACTGCCTAAAAGCAGCTGCCATAGGTTCCTTATAGCCTTCTGCCCTCTGCCTTCGGACTTCTGCCTTCTTGTACTAGAAAGCGCGGTGATGCTAATTCTCCTCTAACGGCGATTCTGGTGGACCAAAGTCATCAGGAAGTTCTTCTGGTGTCACCTTTAACACAGCTAGCAAGGTTTTAAATTGGGAAACGGTTAGCCTCGGCACAGCCCTACCTCTTTCCCAATTTGCCACAGTGTCTTGGGTCACACCCAATACATCTGCAAGTTCTTGCTGGGTAAGGTTTTGAAGCATTCTGAGCTTTTTGAGGGACGACAAAGGCTTTTTCGCCATTTTTACTGAATTAATTTAGCTAAATAGCTTGAGGTTTTTACTAAATTGCTTTAGACTATTGCTATCCACCCTAAACCGCTTTAGGGAGATAAGCCCAAAAAAAGGTACGTGACCTAAAAAGCCATCATTCCCCCAATGTAGAGACGCGCCATGGCGCGTCTCTACTCCAGAGAATGGTTTGACTGCAACAAAAAGTGCTGTACGCCTAGTACGCGAATCACGTTCTAGGCAATCACTGTCTTGTCCATTAATAGATTACCTATAAGCCAATCAAAAGTAACAGACACTTTACGAGTCACGCAAGATATTTCTGTCTTGACAAAGAAGCAACTGCGTGTGCTGAGTGCAGTCACTAGGGTTCATATATCAATTAACAAACGAGGAAACTCCATGAAACATTCTGACTGGCTACGCCTTCAAGTCGAAGGTGAGAAATTGTGTGCCTTGCTGCGACAGCATAATTATCAATGTCTGAAACAACCCCGCCGCTTATCCTGGAAAATTCACAAAGACGGCTACTCCCACCTCCTGACTTGGCTACCCGCACCTGTAAGCGACTGGGGTTTACTTCCCAACGACACCACCCCAGCACGTAGTATCCTTTGGCATCTCATCCAAAGCACCCTCAATATTATCCGAGGTAGAGAACTGACAAATCAACCCATTCCCTCATCTGTGGACTTGACCCGTCCTTGGGCAATTGTCCGCCTTCTCCCCAACGCTCAACGCTACACAATCGCTAGATTCTACAACCGCCAAGATGCCCAAGATTATTTGAGAGTTCTCAACCGCTTCATTCCCAACGCAGAATTTGAACTTCTGTTTGATGTTTCCCCAAAAGGGGAAATCTGAACGTAGGGACATGATATGTTGTGTCCCTACTGATGGTGGTTCAACTAAAGGATTGCTGGCATCCCACATCACGACGTTGAATACAACAGTCATTTAGGGTAGGGACACGATATTATCGTGCCCCTACAGGTAGCTTGAAGAGTCAACCACCTTCTGTTTCCCCAAACCCGACAGACCAACTCCCGCAAAACTGATTAGAATACAGTTTTTCAGTAACTTTAACATTTTGAGTTAATGACATTAACCAATAAAACCTTTATTATTACCGGAGCCTCGGCTGGAATTGGACAAGCATTAGCGATTAAACTCGCCAAACAAGGGAGCAATTTAGTCCTAGCCGCACGAAATCAGGCGGCGCTGATGAAAACGGCTGATGATTGCTTAAAAGCCGGGGGTCAAGCGATCGCGGTTCCAACAGATGTCACCAACCCAGAAGCCTGTCAACATTTGATTGAACAGGGAGTGAGTCGATTTGGTGCGATCGCGGGATTGGTAAATAATGCCGGAATCTCGATGTATGCAACCTTTGACACAGTGACGGATTTGTCATTATTTGAGCAGATCATGCGGGTGAACTATTTGGGGGCAGTGTATTGTACTCACTATGCCTTACCCTCTTTGAAAGCCTCTAAAGGATTATTAGTCGCCATTTCCTCCCTCTGTGGTAAACATGGGGTTCCCACCCGCAGTGGTTATGTCGCTAGTAAACACGCGATGCAAGGTTTTTTTGATACCCTACGGATTGAATTACAGGAGACGGGGGTAGATGTGTTGGTGGTTTCACCGGGATTTGTAGCGACAACAATTCGCGATCGCGTTTTAGGTGGAGACGGTACACCAATACAAGCCAGTTTACAGGATGAGTCGCACCAAGCCATGTCTGTAGAAGACTGCGTGGATCAGATTCTTCAGGCGATGGTACAGCGTCGGCGAGAATTAGTTATGACTCCCAAAGGGCGTTTAGGGTTATGGCTAAAATTAATTGCACCAGCCTGGGTGGATTGGATGACAGCTAAAGCCATCAAATCACAGCGTCAGGCGAGTAAGTAGTGGACTGACACAGCTAAAATTGTGGAATAGATTTGTTTTGTAGTAGGGGAACCTGAGCCAACTCCGGCTAGGCGTTATTATAGCACTAAAGTGCTTACTACGAGCCGCTCCCCCAGCTTCCTCGGCTTCCCCCGCTCCCCCTCACCACAGCACTTATTCAGCAGCCCCTAATTACCAACTCTTGCGCGATTTCGTTCCGCCCGACAATCCCGATCGATATTATCAACCTCTTCTTGCGCTTTACATTGCTCGTAGACAATTTGACCCGTTGAATAATTGGGGAGTTGTTGTCGTTTTTCTAATGCTTTTTTAAAGTAGTCTAGCGCTGCTTCCGGTTGATCTTGATGCACTAAGATTTGGGCTTTCAGGTATAATACTTCAGGATTATCCGGCGTCATTGCCAAAGCGCGTTCGACATAATCCATCGCCTGATTATATTTTTTCAAATCTCGGTAGGCTACAGCAATCCCCCGATACGCCAGATACTTGGGATAACCATGAGTTTCTAACTTATTAATCGCATCAGCCGGATCAGCAAAGGGAACATTAACGGCTAACATCAAATCCATGTGACCCGTGAGTAAGTTTAACTCTGGATCTTGATCATCAATGGCTTTGGCGGCGTCTAAATATTGAAAGACTTTCTGGAGTTTACTCAGCGCTCTAACCGGACCTTCTTTCTCAAAGTTATAGGTTCCTTCTAAAAAGTGACCGACAGCCGTATAAAGATTACCACGCAGCGGATCAGACGTAATCAGTTGTTCAGCCGTGGTTCGGGTTTTTGTGGCGTAATCATTCAAGGTTTCTAACTCTCGCTCAGTGTAGGCGATCGCGGCTAACATGGCATAGATTAACGGATCAGTTCCCTCACTCGCTTCCGCTTGCTGGAGGTGATCCTTGGCGGCTTGATAATCACCCTGTTTAAAAATCGATTCAAATGCCGCTTCCGTATTATCACCAATATTGCGGGGATTACTGGGACGAAAGGGATCGCCCGCTAAACTCGGAGTCACCCAAAAACTGACAACCATAATCGCTGCACCAGCTAAGGCGTTTACAGTTCGTCGCGGGGTTGGCAACCAATGATTCATCGTCTTCACTACCACTAATGTCTGTTAACGTTCGACGTTGGCGGAAATTGGAGGTTCCAGTCCCCAATCCTGAGACAATCGATGCCACAATAAAAAAGATCCGACCATCTTTTTGCTCAACGGATTTGGATGCTTTATCTCAAAAATATAACCTATCACCCGCCCGCGACCCCCACCGCTATCTTAAAAGGTCTGACTTTAACCCTAGCACCGCAACAACTCGGACTGATCATCGGTCGCAGTGGGTCGGGTAAAACCACCTTATTGGAAATTTTGGCAGGTTTAGCTCAAGCCACATCGGGGGATATATTCTGGGGTGAACAGGGATTAACTCCTGATCACTTGCAACAACTCGCCGGATTGGTGTTTCAGTTTCCCGAACGCCACTTTTGTGGGAGTACGGTGCTGGAGGAATTGCGAATGGGACACCCAGAATTGGGTTCAGAACGGGTTCAGGAAGCCTTAAGCGAAGTTGGACTGGGTGATATTTCGCTGTATACGTCTCCTCATGCGCTCAGTGGTGGTCAACAACGCCGTTTAGCCTTAGCGGTTCAGTTGATTCGCCAACCGACAGTATTGATGTTAGACGAACCCACGGCGGGACTGGATTGGTCAATGCGCCGCCAGTTAGCGAATTTGCTCCTAAAACTTAAGTCTCATTGGACATTACTGGTGGTGACTCATGATGCGGGGGAGTTATTGCAAATTGCTGACTCCTGTTGGACAATCCAACAGGGTGAACTGAACTCTGTTGATCCAGTGAGTCTGGGACAAAAGGCGGTGGTTACGAGTCATTAGAGAGGGAATAGGCAATAGGCAATAGGGAACTGGGAACTGGGAATAGAAAACAGTCGGATGAACGATCAACAACTGCTTCCGGAAATGGTTGAGGTTTGGCAGGAAACCTTAAACTGGCAACCCACGGAAAGTCAACACCAGCAGTTTCAGCGCCTGTATGCTGGAATTTTGGCTGGAAATCGCCAGTTGAATTTAACCCGCATCACCCAACCGGATGATTTTTGGGAAAAGCATTTATGGGATTCGTTGCGAGGTGTGGCGTCGCTGTTGTCAGAGGATGAGAAACCGCTGAAAATTATTGATATTGGTACGGGTGCTGGATTTCCGGGATTGCCTGTCGCGATCGCACTTCCCTCAAGTTCGGTGACGTTACTCGATTCAACCCGCAAGAAAATTACCTTTCTCGATACCCTGATTCCCCAGTTAGCCATCCCTAATGCTACAACTGTACTGGGTCGGGCGGAAAAAGTGGGACAACACCGTCAGCATCACCAAGGGTATGATATCGCCCTAGTTCGGGCAGTGGGTTCGGCATCGGCTTGTGCGGACTATGCGTTACCCTTCCTGAAGCCGGGAGGGTTAGGGATTTTGTATCGAGGACATTGGAGTGACGATCAAACCGATGAGTTGAAGGGGAAGGTTGAATCATTAGGGGGCGCGATCGCATCGGTTGAATCCTTTACCACACCCCTATCCCATAGCATCCGCCACTGTTTGTACTTACGAGTCCCAATATTGCTCGGATAAGTCCTCATTTAATTTCTTCTCCCCCAGCTTCCAGACGCGCCATGGCACGTCTCTACATTGCTTCCCCAGGTTCACCGCATTGACAAAGCGGCTAAATCACTCGCCTCTAGTAAAAAACCCCAATATTTCTGTTATACTAGCTTGCCTGCGGCAACTCGTGTTAGGTTAACAATAGTGTAAATATTCTGTAATAATTAGAGTTACGAGCCAAAACATTAGCTTCAAACCTGATATTACGACCCGGAATTCACCAAGGGGTCGTGGTTAAACCGTGTAAATGGTCAAAAGAGTTTGATTTTACTACATCAGTCTGTGCTGTTGAGGTTGGTCAAGATCAGTGGAAAATTATCTGGACGTAGAAATCGTTCATCCATTTCCTCTATTCTGATCCAACTCAATTGCTGGTGTATGCTCATGGATTTAAATTTCAATCACATCTGGAGGTATCCTTCATGTCTGTTCGTCTTTACGTTGGCAACCTGCCCAAAGAACCCGTTGATCGCGAGGAACTGCAAGCGGTTTTTGCCGAAGCCAGTCCATCGGTTTCCACTAAAGTGATTAAAGATCGCAAAACGGGGAAATGTCGCGGCTTTGGCTTTGTCACTGTTCCCAATGATGAGTTGGCTGAGCAAATTATCGAACAATTCAATGGTCGCGTCTTTAAAGACAATGCCTTGAAAATTGAAAAAGCCCAGCCTAAGTCAAAAAGTGCCAATGAGGATGAATCTCGCTCATCTGGGGGTGGTGGTGGTTCTTCGGGACGTCGAGGGGGAGGTAAAAAATCCAAACGGAATACTCCGACACCCGATTCGGGTTCAGTTCAACCTGACCCCCGATGGGCGGATGATTTGGCAAAACTCAAGGAACTTTTATCGGCACAACCGAATAATTCCTAGAGTTGGTTTAACTCAAAAGCTCAATCAACTGAACTCGCCTAGAATCAAAAGCGGCGTTCGACAACCCGCGCTAACCGTAGGACACGGTAAACGCAGTCTGTTCTACTGCCTAATTTACCGTGTCCGTCTTTGTTGCCAAATTTCGGGCAATGGTCATCGCGAAATACCGACTGACAATGATACTCTTACTTCTGGGGTGACACCCTGAAATTTGGGCATGGTTAAACCCAGGATGACATAAGCCCAATTCTCCGTAATTGATAACCAAGAAGGACATTTGAGTATGAGTACAGAAACTGACCCGGTTAAGGTGATGAAGCAAGAAGTCGGTAAAGCAGCGGCTGAACGGGTGCAATCCGGGACAATTGTTGGCTTAGGTACAGGGTCAACCACGGCGTATGCGATTCAGTATATCGGCGATCGCATCAAAAAAGGGGAACTGAACGATATTAAGGGAATTCCCACCTCATTTCAGGCAGAGGTGTTGGCTAAAGATCATGGTATTCCCTTAACTAGCTTAGATGCCGTGGATCATATTGATGTTGCCATTGATGGTGCAGATGAAGTTGATCCGCAAAAGAATTTGATTAAAGGCGGTGGTGCGGCGCATACTCGTGAGAAAGTGGTGGATTCTCTCGCCGCTCAATTTATTGTGGTGGTTGATAGTGGTAAGCTGGTTGATCGGCTGGGTTCCACGTTTAAACTGCCTGTAGAAGTTATTCCGATGGCGTATGCCCCGGTGATGCGGGCGATCGAGAAATTAGGAGGCAAACCGGAATTGCGGATGGGGGTCAAGAAAGCGGGACCTGTGGTAACCGATCAGGGCAATATGGTAATTGATGTTACCTTTGATTCGATTGACAACCCTGGTGAATTAGAACAGACAATTAATAATATTCCTGGTGTTTTAGAGAATGGTTTATTTGTCGGTGTGGCGAATGTGGTGCTAGTCGGTGAAGTGAAAGATGGTAAACCGCTAGTACGCGAGATGTAATCGGTTATCCATCTAATTTTATTGTAGGGTGGGCAAGACAATAAACATTGAAATACTGATGTTATCGTTCGTTGCTCTTGCCCACCGAGGGAGTAACTGTAATATTTATAGCCCAATCGCTTTGCGATCGCGCCGACATTCGGCTTGTAGTAAGGGCTTCAGCCCTAGATTCCGTTAGACCCTTGCGAAGTCGAAACCCAACCTAAGCTAAAACGCATTTAAATTGTGTATTAGCTGTTGCCTGTTGCCTGTTGCCTGTTGCTTTTCAGGGTTTTAGGTATCCCAATTTAAATGCCGAACAGCTTACAACTAAAACGTCGGTTTAGAAACTAAATTTTGCGGTCGAATGGTGCGTTACACTGCGCTAACGCACCCTACAATTTTATTAATTATTCGATTCATTTTTGTTGTGACGCTTGCTTAGAAGACAGGGCGACCCGAGTAAATTGAATGGATAAAGTTGTTCATTGGTGCAAGCGGGTCGCTCCTACACAATGATGGCATATTTGTGTTTATATATGGCGTGGTTTTTGGGTTCATAGAGGATATAGCATTACGCATTGAGGTACGGAAGTTGCCTAGCTTGAGATCGATAGCGACAAGGCGTTTAAGTTTACGGTTATATTTGATGTGTGTCCAGGTCAATTGTCTCCGCAGTGCAGAGACAATTTCTGGGTCAGGGAAGGTTTCGGCAAAATAGAGGCAATGTCGGAGTTGTCTTTCGCTCCAGCCTTTGCCGTAGCCCATAAGTTATACAATAACAGTAAGAATCGATACTTAAAGGTTATACCGTGCCAAAACTGACGATTGAAGTCCCTGAAGAAAACAAGGAGCGTCTGCAAACGCTTCTGGTTCGTAGCCAAGCGGGTGAACTGACGCCGAGTGAACAACAGGAACTTAATCAGTATCTAGCGATTGAGGACATTGAGGAGACGAGAACATTTACACCGTCTCAATCTTTGGGTTCAGAGTATCACGATGATAGTCCGCCCAACCTGTTTACACCGAACAGTTCTCTCAAACAATCGGTGTCAGAGGTAGGGATGATGGGACAGTCATTGGCAAAGGGAAGCCAATTCCCTGATACCCCGGAAACCCATATCAGCTTGATTCTGGAACCTCAGCACAAGAAAACCCTGGAAAAGGCGGCGGCTAAACGGTGTTTAACTTTGAGTGAATATCTACTTGAACTTGTTCTGGATGCAGCGACTCAGGAATTAGCGACTCCAGAACCTATGGTTTTAGATGAACAAGACTGGGATATCTTTGCCTCGGCTTTGAAAAATCCACCTGAACCCAATAGGCTTTTAAAAGAGGCATTTAAAAGACATCAGAATTAATCGGGGAATGGTTACGTGTATGACAGAAATGGTGTGGCATCTATTGTTTTGTAAACAGGAATCGTCTTGAGGTGACATGGATAATTTAAGCCGATAGATAATTCGGTAAACCGGGATGACTTTGACTGCGGCGTTCCGGAATTAAATGATTATCTCAAAAGATATGCCAAACAAAATCATCAAAAGGGTATCGCTAAAACATTCGTAGCCATTCCCGAAGAGGGAGAACCGAATGTTGCGGGTTATTATTCGGTGAGTATGTCAGAAATTCAACGGGAGTCAATGCCGAAAAGTTATGGAAAAGGATTGCCACGTTATCCGATACCAGCGATGCGGATGGGAAAACTGGCAGTTGATTGCTCAATGCAGGGTAGAAAGTTGGGAGAAGCTTTGTTGATGGAGTGTTTGCGTCGTGCGATTCGTCTTTCTCAGGATGTGGGTATTTTTGCGGTTGTAGTTGATGCACTGAATGAGGAGGCTAAGGCGTTTTATTTGAGATATGGTTTTATCGCGTTACAAAGTAGTTCGCTGTCATTATTTATTCCTTTGAAAACAGTATCAAAGGCTATGGAATAAATTTTAGGGTTAAATTGAGCGCAGCCTGGGAAAGGGTAAATATGGGCAAAAGGCGCACGTTAGCAAAGGGCGCACGTCGGTGCGCCCCTACATAATGATGGCATATTTGTGTTTAACGCCATTCTCCCTGAAGGGTAAAGGCTGCCCAATAATAGGGTTTTCGCCAATCAACATTGCTTTGCCACATGGCTAATTGTGCCTGTCGCAAGGCTTCGGCTGGAGGCAGATTTTCTTGCAGATATTTTTGATAAAATTGGCTCATGAGTTCGGCGGTTGATTCATCATTAACGTTCCATAATGAAGCGATTATTCTTGGTGCGCCTGCATACATGAATCCTCTTGTCAAGCCGACGATTCCTTCTCCTTTAACATTTTTCCCACTGCCTGTTTGACAAGCGCTTAATACAACTAATTCGGCGGGGAGATTGAGGTTGAAAATGTCATTTAGGCGTAAGAATCCGTTTTGTGGGTTGCCTTGGGAGTCTACTAAGGATACGACTAATCCTGATAATTCGGGGTACTCACGATTGAGGATGCCATGGGTGGCAAAATGGATAATCTGATAGTTACTTAAATCGGGGGCTTTGACTTGGTTTAAATTAGCTTCAAAATCAAAAATTCCTAGACTGGATTTGTCGGGGAGAAGTTGGAGGATGGTGTCAGCTTCGGTGCGGGTATAAAATAGACGTGATAATTTTTCTATCTCGGCGGTAGCAGTTGAGCGTTCTAAACTACGTTGGGCGATGTCTTGTGTACCTCGATTTTCGTTAGGTGGAGGGTTTGTTTCACCGTTGAAGCGTTTATCATCGGGAGAGAAAACGGGGTCAGCAATAATCGCCAGGGTATTGGGTGCAGTAGCACGTTGAGTGAGTTGGTTACGGTTAATCGCAACCGTGGAAGCAGACGGAAGATGGATGACTTGATGCTTGGTGAGTAAGGGTTGATAGTCGGCAGAATTTATAGATAGGGCTGAAAAGGGTAAGTAATGGAGTTGACCATCGGGTACGATTAATAGGCGTTTTTGTGAGATTTTATCTAAGTTGGGGAGAATGAGTTGTGTTAGTTGAGTAGAAGTAGGCAGGATTTCATCAAAGGTAGCACTAGAATCGGTCGTGAATCGGAAGAAGGATTGAGCGGCTGTTTCGATTTCACTTCGGGGAGGTAGTTGATAACTGGTAATGCTATCTTGGGTAATTGCCCACAGATAACTACGTTCTTCTCCTAGGGCGTATTGTAATAAAACTGTGTCTTTATCCAACAGTTGTTGTTGGACTTGGGTTAAGGTGAGAGGTTGAGGATATTGAAGTTCTGCGTATTTGGGACTTTGGCGGCGAATTTTCTCTTGTAAGTCTTGATACTCAGATAGCAGTTTCTGTTGGGTTTGTTGCAGTTGGTTGATTTCGTCTTGGCTATAGTTCCCCGTTTGGAAGAGTTCAACCCGACGTTGTTCAATGGTGTTGAGTTGGGCTTGTAAGTTCCTTTCTTGTTCTAAGAGTTGGGGGTTAACGCCTTGGCGGATATCGGCGTTGGCTTCGGTGAGGAGTTCGATAAGACTTCTGGCGCGAGAACGTTCACTGGCGTGGAAGGCTTGAGCATCGTATCCTTTATTGGGGTTTTGTTGATGCAGTTGCATTAATAGGTCGATGTAGAGTTGGTAATAGTCTTGTACGGTAGCGAAGTAGGTTTGACGCAGTTCAGGGCTAGCAACTTTGGTGCGGAGATTTTCGATAATTTGGATTGAGGCTTCAATGCTAGTTAGGGCTTGAATAAGATTATCTTGGTTGAGTTGTGTATAAGCTATTTTGTAAAGGATATCGCCTTCCCAATTTGGATAGCCGCCTTGCTGAAAGATAGGCAATGCTTTGTTATAGTAGTCCAGTGCCTTTTCATGTTCCCCTAAATCCGAATAAACTGCACTCAAATTGTTCAAGACAAAGGCTTCAACTATCCGTTCCCCTTCTGTTTGGGATAAAGCTAGAGCTTGGTTATGATAATTCAGAGATTTTTTGTAATTTTTTAATGTACGATATACTTCACCAATAGACGAGAGAATAGCAGATTTAAAGATGATATCATCACGATAGCTGGGATTAATAGACAAAGCTTTATTATAAAAATCTAACGCTCGGTTATAGTAGTCTAGAGCTTTTTGTAAGATATAAAACCAATGACTTTATCATTCTCTCTAAAGGCGAGAACTAACCTATCAGTGTCATCAGTGTGACTAAACTCTGACTCCCCTACCCTCATCTCTCCAATTAAATCTGTGAAATCAGTGTTTTGACAAATAACTTGATCATTCTCTCTAAATGCGAGAACTAACCTATCAGTGTCATCAGTGTCATTAAACTCTCACCCCCTACCCTCATCTCTCCCTTTCCTGCGAATTGATCACACTCTGGAAATTGATACCAGCTATGTGACGTATGCAGAATACCACCTGTTTATCAACGCCCTAGAAAAGGCAGTTGAACCTGATCAACCCAGCCAAGAGTCAACCCACAAATTTACCCCCAAAGAGGCTCAAACACCGATTCAGGGACTAACTCTCACCCAGAAAAATCGATTTTGTGCATGGCTGAATTGGCACAATCGTGAGACTCTCGCCAATGGAACCATTAGCCACTATCGCCTACCCACGCCAACGGAATTCAACCACTATCCGATTCCCGATGATGGGTTAAGGGAGTCAGGAATTCGCCTGGTTCGATATCAATTACCCCTTCCCTATCGTCAACTCGCCTATCTCCTCGCCTCTGGACAATGGCAAGCCGCCAACACAGAAACTGCCCAAATCATGCGCCAAATTGCCGGACAAGAAAAACGAGGGTGGCTCAATGACAATGATATCAAAAAATTCCCGTCAACTGACCTAAATCAAATTGACCAACTTTGGTATCATTACAGTGCAGGACAGTTCGGCTTTCGGGTGCAACGGGACATTTATACCCAAGTCGGCGGTAAACCCAGAGACTATAACTATAATACCTATAAAAAATTTAGCGATCGCGTCGGCTGGTATGTTCCTAAAAAAGACGAATGGCGAACTCCAGCAGAACTCACCTTCAGTCTGGATGCACCTCCGGGACATCTCCCCTGTGGCGGTTGGCTAGACATGGGGGGGTCTAACCCAAATCAAACGCCACTTTTCGCAGGTTGGGCAATTTTAGTCACGCTTTTCTGGCGCATTTAGCACGGGTAGAGACGCGCCATGGCGCGTCTCTACTAACCTTATCGTCGTCGCAACACCATCACCGATCGCACGGTAACTGGAATCGGCTTATCCTGGGTATAGATGATCTCCTCCTCAACAAAGCGAGGCTTGTCGGTGTCAATCACCACCACCCATTCTCTGGCTTGCAATCCTGGAGGAAGCGTAAATTCCAGCATCTCATAGTGAGCATTGAAGCAGATGAAGAAACTCTCATCCATGACTCGTTCACCCTGATCTCCCCGCGTGGCAATTTCTTCACCGTTTAAGAAAATACCGATCGCCTTCGTATACCCCGCCATCCATTGATCCTCGGTCATGTCGCCACCATCGGGGTTAAACCAACCAATATCCTTGACCGTAGTTCCATGAATTGCCCGACCCAGGAACCACTTGCGTCGCCGGAACGTGGGATGCTGGCGGCGGAAATAGATCAGTTGACGGGTAAAGTCTAAAAGTGCCGCATTTTCCTCCGGTAAATCCCAATCAAACCAAGAGATTTCACTATCCTGACAATAAGCATTATTATTCCCCCCTTGCGATCGCCCAATTTCATCGCCACCTAGTAGCATGGGGACGCCTTGGGATAGCATCAACGCGACCAGAAAGTTACGTCGCTGTCTATTCCTTAACTGGAGAATCTCCGGATCATCGGTTTCTCCTTCCGCCCCACAATTCCAGGAACGGTTATGGCTTTCCCCATCCCGGTTTTCTTCCCCATTTGCCTGGTTATGCTTTTCGTTGTAGCTTACCAGGTCATTCAGGGTAAATCCATCATGGGCGGTAATGAAGTTAATGCTAGCACTCGGTCGCCGTCCATTGGACTCATACAAGTCAGAACTTCCCGTGAATCGATAGGCAAATTCCGCTAAACTGCTATCTTCCCCCCGCCAAAAGTCGCGCACGGTATCCCGATATTTGCCATTCCACTCAGACCACAGTAGCGGAAATTTACCGACTTGATAGCCGCCCATACCCACATCCCAGGGTTCAGCAATCAGCTTCACATTGGAGAGAACTGGGTCTTGGTGAATAATATCAAAGAATGCCGCCAGACTATCCACCTCATAGAGTTCTCGCGCCAATGCCGAGGCTAAGTCAAAGCGGAAGCCATCCACATGCATCTGTAGCACCCAATACCGCAGGCTATCCATAATCAGCTTTAGGACTTGGGGATGACGCACGTTCAGGGAATTCCCACAGCCGGTAAAATCCATGTAGTAGCGAGGGTCATCTTCCATGGTGCGGTAGTAGGCTACATTGTCAATGCCGCGCAGGGAAAGCGTCGGACCCAGATGATTGCCTTCGCCCGTATGATTGTAGACGACATCCAAAATCACCTCAATCCCCGCTTTATGCAGCGCCTTAACCATTTCCTTAAACTCACGCACCTGTTGCCCTTGGGTACCACTGGCGCTGTAGTTCGCATGGGGCGCGAGATAGGCGATAGAATCATACCCCCAATAATTCTTTAACCCCTTATCCACCAAATGTCCGGGTTGGGACAAGAAGTGATGCACGGGGAGCAATTCTACTGCCGTAATCCCCAACGTCTGAAGATAAGCGATCGCGGCAGGATGTGCTAGTCCCGCATAAGTCCCCCGTAGCGGTTCCGGGATATCGGGGTGTAGCTTCGTAAACCCCCTGACATGGGTTTCATAAATAATCGTTTCGTGCGCCTGTCGTTGCAGCAGTTCGTCCTCTTCCCAGTCAAAGGACTCATCGACAACCACGGCTTTAGGCACCAGATGAGCATCATCGCTTTCAGACAAGACCAAGTCCTTTTCTGGATCATCCCACGGATAGCCAAAGATTTCCTCCCCGTAGCCAATCTCGCCATCTAATGCCTTAGCATAAGGGTCAATCAGCAGTTTATTGGGATTGAACCGATGACCCTCCTCCGGTTCAAACGGACCATGGACTCGGAAACCGTACCGTTGTCCCGGACTGATACCTGGTAAATACCCATGCCAGACGAAGTTGCTGACTTCCGTCAACTCCAAGCGCGTTTCTTCATCGTCTTCATCAAATAAACAAAGCTCAACAGCCGTTGCGTTTTCACTGAACAAGGCAAAGTTTGTGCCTTTACCATCCCAGGTTGCTCCTAAAGGATAACTTTTACCGGGCCAAACAGGTACGTACATGCATAAACCTCCTTATCCATATCCATCATTATCCAATACTCAAGCTCAAGGCAACTTTGTTCCTAAGCCGTAAGATGGATCTAATTACTTATCGCATTTGCGCTTGATCAGGATCAACCTAAAAGTTGGCAGATTATTCCCTCCCCCAGCAATTGCAGTTGATTGGTAATGGGTAGAGCAGCCAATCAATGGTTTCGGGGATTTAGGAGATCAACTGCTGCTTTTAGAAGGGAATCGGGAGTCATCGGTAATGCATGAAACTTTTATGACAGCCAATGGTATACATTTAACCTATCCCATCTTTAATCCTCAACGTCTAAGCAATTTTAACTGACCATGAATCTCCCAGACCACTATGTCGCATTGATGATTGGTAACTCTCGGCTGCACTGGGCTTGGTTTATCGGAGATACGCTCCAAGAGGCTTGGGATACCCAGCATTTCCCAGCCGCAGCGGTGCAATCAATCATCCAGCAGTGGACATCTGGTCTTTTACCGACCACTATCTTCGGTGAACTGTTCGTTTCGGGGTATTCCTTCAATCAGTACCTACCCCTTTATATCGCTTCAGTCATTCCTGAGCAAACTCTATTGTGGCAAACCTATCCGGTTGCCCAGGTGATTACGCTAGCGGATGTACCCCTGTTAGGCATCTATCCCACCTTGGGTATTGATCGCGCCCTTGCTGTTTTCGGGGCGGGGGAAACCTATCATTATCCAGTGCTAGTGATTGATGGGGGGACAGCGCTAACCTTTACGGGTGTTGATCATCATCGCCATCTCGTCGGCGGTGCTATTTTACCGGGACTCAAATTACAACTCGATTCATTAGCCCAAAATACAGCCGCTTTACCCTCTATCTCACTTAAACGCCAATTACCTAACCGTTGGGCTGTGGATACCTTAACCGCGATTGAAAGTGGCGTTATTTATACTTTACTAGCAGGAATTCGAGAGTTTATTGGCGATTGGTTACAGCGTTTCCCTAGCAGCCTGATTGTCTTAACTGGCGGAGACGCTGGCTTATTGCTAGACTATATAAACGTTCATTATTCTCAACTTCATCCTCATTTGGTTGTCGATCAGTACTTAATTTTCGAGGGAATTAAATCCCTAGCGATAACTGATATTCTGTCTGGTTGAATACTGATAGTTTTTTACTCGGATACCGAATCCGATAAAGTAGAGACGTTGCATGCAACGTCTCTACCAAATGATATCATGTCCGTCCACACAGTCATTATTCCCTTGTAGCTTGCAACCTTCCTCCTTCCCTTGGAGTCCTGGAACCTTCTGCCCTGGAGCCTGGTCTCAACCGATAGTGTAAGTATTCCACCGGACATGATAGGATGCGTCCTCACCGCTATGGCGATTGCTATATATCTATTGACGATATATGATTTGAATTTTATTTTTATAGCTCAAAAAACAACCGGATTAAATTTGATTAAAAATTATTAACTTTATCCTTTTTTAGCAAAAACTTCATTAAAAACTCACAAGTCCTACACGGAATTTACTCGTAGGTCTGGAATACTGGAAATAGATGACGGTACACAGTTAAGAGAATAAAAAAATGTCCTTTTCTAACCAACTCCAGCTACTTGATCTAAAAGATATGGAAGAAAATCTAGAAGAACTCCTGTTTAGATGTCGTCAAATCCGACAGAGTTCAGATGATGACCAAGACACCGAGATACGAAATCAAACCGCTTCGACTGACCAAGAGGCAGATTCAGACGATACATACTGGAGTTGAGCATTGGGGAGCGCGATCGCATTAGCTAGATTAATTGGCAAGCCTTTGAGGAGTGACCCAAATGCTTGCCTTTAAATTATGCAGTTTTTGCACGTTCTGTCAAGTTATTTTACTGAACCGACACTCTAGCTGCCGTAGAGGACAATCGTTTCATCCGGTTCCACCACAACCACACGGTCAGCCGTAACATTACCCGCAACACCACCAGCGACAGCACCGCCAATGATTTCTTCAATGTCTGCATCACCAAAAACTTCACCTAATATTGCCCCACCAGCAGCACCGATACCCGCATCTTCTGCAATTGATCCGGCGGAGGTATCCCGTGGGTCTTTTTGGTCTTCAATCACCTCTGAAGTAGCATCAAGGTTGTAGGTGCGACCGTTCATTCTCACGCCTGTCGCCACATAGCGCAATCCCCCACTTGCTGGTTCATAGCGACCCAGAATTGTTGCACCAGCAGGAATGTACATCCCATCGACAGTGGTGCCACGGGCAACTTCCAGATTGTACGAATAAGTTTTGTCATTATTCAAATGTAGCGTCTGGCTTTGAGCGCTCGTTGCTGGAATAGCAGCCGTCTGAGCGACTACCATCTGGTTTTGAGCCTGTGCTACCTCAGGTACAAGTAACGGTGTACCGAAAAGTAAAGCAGAACCAGCCGCTAGCATAGATATCCCTCGTGTCAGGGAGTTTTTTGAAGTTTGTGAATTTTGATAGGACATAACGTATAGACCTTTATTAAACGACTCATCTAATTCTATGTTCGCTCTGTTCAGGGGTTTTCTACATCCCTTGATAGTTAGAAAATTCAGCCAATTATTCTCTTATTAAAGGGGGATTTCGCCTGCTGCCAAGCATTATTCGCTGGGGTTAAATCAGTTGAAGGGTTGCATTTGCCTGTTTCCGATTGACAAATTTTACTTACGACAGAGGTGAGTTAGTTCTAGATGAGATAGCCTTGACCATGAGGTATACGGAAGGCAAGCCGAAAATAATATCTCGGTAAATCCAGATGTCGTCCGTCCGGATAATGAAATTCGCGAAGAAGTTGAGGATGCACTGCAATGGGATGCACGAGTGGATGATGGACTGATTGAGGTGAGTGTTAATGATGGTATTGTCACTCTCGGTGGTTCAGTCGGTAGTCTCTATGAAAAATCCCTCGCCACCGCCGACGCTTATGTCACAGGTGTGAGTTCCGTGGTGAATGATCCGTTAACGGTTGAGTGGTGGGCGCGTGATCAAATGATCCGCAAGCAGATGTATGCGGATGTAACCGATGCCGAAATTGAGGATGCGGTGAAGGATGCGCTACTGTACGACCCGCGTGTGGCTAGCTTTAATGTGAATGTGGCTGTAGATAATGGCGAGGTGATGCTTACGGGTAACGTTGATAACCTAAAAGCTAAGAAAGCGGCGGCACAAGATGCGAGTAATACGGTGGGTGTCTGGAACGTAGAAAACCAGATTAATGTACAACCTGTTGACGAGGTAAGCCAGAGTGAGCTGACCACCAATGTTAAGAATGCCCTTGAGCGTGATCCCTATGTAGAAGCGAGTGAAGTTGATGTGGCGGTGAGTGATAGCATGGTTACTCTCACGGGTGTGGTGGATTCCTACTTTGAGAAGTGGCAAGCCGGTGATGCTGCGATTCGGGCTAGAGGGGCGCTGGCGGTGGATAATAATCTCACTGTTGACTATGAGCAACTGGCTTATGAGGTCTATTTCTACGATTGGGACCCGACAGTCTATGACTATGATTATGCGATCGCCTCCAAAACTGATGCCGAAATCGCTGAAGATATTGGAGATGAGTTGTATTGGTCTGCTTTCGTTGACCGCGAAGAGGTGACGGTGGCGGTGGATAATGGAGTTGCCACGTTAACGGGTAATGTGGATACCTGGAATGAACGCAATCAAGCCACGGAAGAAGCCTACGAAGGCGGCGCAATGAGTGTGATTAATCAGCTTGATGTCGATTATGATATTCAGTCCTAATCGGCAGATTGGCGAAAATTCAGAAAAAACCCTCAACGCGAAGGAGAAATAAGCGTTGAGGGGAGTCATCAGGGTGCATCTACCTTTCCCTCCTTCTCTATATGCCTGACTGCATCCGGAAAAATTGCCCTCAATCGTGGAGAGAAGGCAGAAGGCAGAAGGACTTACCCTATGCGTCCAAATCACTGTCTAACCCTCAACTACCCCGTAAAATTACTGCTGGTTTTGGTAAAATCGGACGCCGGATGTTTCACCTCGTAAGCATTCAACTTATTATTTAGTTCTCGAATGCGGCGGGAGAGTAAGCGGATAATATTAATCGCAATTCCTGGCGTCTCATCAATGGCGTCATACAATTGCAATTGAGTCAGCATCAGACATTCGCAGGTTTCCAGGGTTGTCACCGAAGCCGAACGCGGTTCAGCATCAAACAGTGACATCTCGCCAAAACAAGCACCTTGCCTCAGATATGCCAAGTCGCGATCGCCGATGTGAACCCGCACGGAACCGGATACCACAATATACAGCGATCGCCCTTCTTCTCCTTGGGTGACAATCGTATGGTCACTGGGAAATGATAGCTCATCCATAACCGAAGCAACGCGCACCAGAAAATCGTCCCGCAATTCCTGAAAAATGGGGACGCCCCTGACAAAAAGTAAACGCTCAACGCTGGTTAACATGGGGTTAGCGGGTAGCTGCTGGAGATTGGTGCTAAGTATAGCCGAAGAAAGGTCTAGTTTACTTTATCCCACTTTGACTGATAATAAAGCAATTAAGGGGGTTCTCCAGGAGTTATGGTGATCAGGAAAAGTTATTGAATTGGGTCAAAGGCTTGCTGGATAAGGATTTTCCTGTTAAGAGTTCCCTGCCCGTGAGTTCCCTAAAAACTAGAGTTTCCGCCACAAGTACCAAAGAGGCAAAATCGTAGGGTGGGCATTGCCCACCAGCCTGAAGTCAATACCGTTCAACTTAACTCACCAGACCAAATTCGCTACTCATCTGCTGCGCCACCGCCGCCACTAACCGATCGGAATCATGTTTGAGCATCGGGAGTAACTCAATACAAGAACGGGGCGATGCGGCTTTCAAATAGGTTAAAACCGCTTCTCGGACAAACCCCGTGGGATGACGCAGACAGACTAATGTTGCTTCCGGCGTCAAACTCACATGAGCCGCCCGCGCTAAATGGAAACAACAAGCCAGCGTCCAATCCGAGAGAAAATGACGAAACTCAATCAATCGTCGCAGGCGATCGCTGGGAGTCATCGGTTGATAAGACACCAATTCCTCTAAACACGCCAGCTTTTCGCCAAAGGAACGGCGATCAAACAGGGCTAAAAAGGCTTGCTTTTGGGGAATATCTATGGTATTGTCTAGGATTTCTAATCCCATCGCCATATTGGAACGGGACTCCGATTCCAGATTAAAGGATGCCGCCTGAATTGCACCAACGGGATAAAGAAACTTCATCAGCAAAAAACAATTCTCTAGCAAATCCTTTTGCTGATCATTTAACGCCCGCCGCAGCAAATCTGCCTCCTGTCCACTGATCAGTTCTGGCTTCAAATCCACCAAGGCGGCGTACACCTGACCCAAAAACAGTAGTTCTTGCTCAATTAACGTCTCAATCCCACTGCGTCCCAACCGATCTAATACGGCATCGATTCCTTGCTCATTGGGAATTTTCAGTAAGCTGCGGAGAATATTACGACGGCTGATCCCCCAACTCGTCATTAATTGTTGCACCAGATGATTCAAGGCATCAGGTGTGCCAATTTCCGCCAACGCCGTCCATGCTTGTACCCGAACTAAATCCGGTTTATGGATATCGTCTGCCAACTCCAGCAGCAACGGAATCGCTTCATCCCCCAGACGTACCAACGCCATGCGAGCCGCTTCACGAGTCGATTTGTAATAGAGTCCCCGGACTAGCGACGGGTAAAACTCCTCTAAATGGGTTGCTGCAATCACCTCTAATAAAGCGCAACGGACACGCAATGACTCATCTTTTAACAGATGGGGAATATAAACTCTCAAGGCTTGCAAATACTCTGCCTCTCCTAAAGCCCGTGTCCCCATCACCCGTTCTCGTTCCCGTTTTGAGTTCACCATGCGCCGCAGGATATCCGTTGCTTCTGCCTTCTCTTGCGGGGTTCCCCGACGCAAAATAATCGCGGCAGCGGTGGAGCGCACCATGGGATCAACAGTGCCATGGAGATAGGGTTTAATCGTGTTAATATCCAATTCCGGTTGAGTCAGCCAAACATAGCGCAGCGCCAGCGCCAACACTTCTGGCGGCGGTTTCTGCTCAATCAAGACTTGCACATCCCGACAATAGGCGGAGTTAGGATACTCCAACATTGTCTCTAGACTCTGACACTGGAGCGCAATCGACAGGCGAGGCAAAAGGGGAGCCAGTACCTCACCCACATTCGTGGGATCAATCTGGGATAACAGTTGAATGCAAGAGCGTTTATCGGCTTCCGTACCCGGTTGTTCCAGGGTTTCAATCACCGTGCGCTTGAACGCCTTTAAATCTACATCCGAAAACCCTAAGCGTCCTTGTTCAGCGCTATCAACGAGCAAGGTAACGTAACTCGAGCGCATCGACCAAGCACTCAGCAACCAAATCAGGGAGAAAAACACAATGGCAAGAATAAACATACCACTTTGCCATTGCTGAATTTGGGCTTCCGGCTGTCCCGGAAATAGGTGATGCAACAGCCAGATCCCGGCAAGCATCGTAATGCCCGTAACCCCCGTGGTTATGGGTTCAGCAATTCCCTGTACCCGGGTTTGCACGGTATTACGAATTCCTTCGGGTATCGGTTGAAACAAGAACGGTTCAATTCCAGCAATTAAGGTATAGCGCAGCAGTTCGTCAATAAATCGCAGGAAAATTAGACCGATAAAGAGTCCCGTCAGAACTCTGGGGATGGTGATGACTGAACCCAAGAGCTTAATCACCACATCCAGTACACCACTCAATGTGATTAAGCCCATAATCGCTAAGGATGCGGGTAGCATCATTGCGGCGACAAAGACGCCCAAACGTTCCACGGCGCGACTAGACAGGAACCACTGAGAGGTGAGTTCAAATATCCCGACAATCCCACCGAACAAACCCAAGAACCCGGCAATATCTGAGGCTTCTAAATTTGCCTCTAATTGACCTAGATACTGGAACTCGACCAACAAATACAGGGCTTCGCCGAGAATAAAAAAGGCAAATAACGGCACAATATAGCGTTGTAGATGTCCGGTGGTGCGGCGAACCACGAATTCCTGGTCATCCTCTTCCCAGTCGCGCGTGGGTAAGTTAGGAAAAGCTTGCTGGTAGCGTTGGGTTAAATAAAATAAGGTGCTGGCGCCAACTATCATCATTAACGCCGCCACCACGAGAACGTTTTCAATCGTGCCGACAACGAACAACAATAGGGGTAGGGAAAAGCCGGAAATAACATCAGCCACTAACAGTCCCGATGAGACAATCGGATAGGTGCGCTTAATTTCCCGGATATTGAATAATTGATTCGCCGCAACTTGAGAGTTGAGATCATTGAGAACTTCGACCGCATCCATCCACAATCGCAACAGAAAAACAGTACCCAAGGCGATTAAACCGTTTAAATAGCTCAAGCCTAGGGTCAACCGTAAGATCAACAAGGGTACGCCCGTTAGGAAAGCGACTGTGACCAAGACACCCCTCATCGGTACCCGTTCTTGTAGCCAGGAGTATAAGACACCTAGTCCAGACACCATCAGGGAGCTGGCGATATAAATAACGGGTAACCACTTCGCACCGTACTCGTCCAAGAATAGCGCTGTCGCACTATACTCAAACCAAAGCAGCCCAACGGAGGTAGCGGTGTAGAAGGTGAACATCAAGAAGGTTCGTTCACCTTCTTCTGGACGAAGATTGACCCATTCTAGGATTCGCCGTACCCATTCATTTTGAATACGAGTACGAGTTTGCAGTTTCATCTTCACTCGTGTTATACCCTGCCTTCAGCGAAGCAAGGCGGGGAGGAATAACGGTCAAATCAATCTCTTCACGAGGGAACGATTTGACAATTCAACCGTTGACACAAATAAGCGTGTTTCGCTGCAACGGTTGAACATTTGAGGCTGTGAATTGCTACTAATGACCAATGAACCCCATTCTTATTTTTTGGGAGAGAGTAGCATCATCATATTACGACCTTCGCGTTTAGGGGCTTGCTGCACTTCGGCAACGTCCTTTAAATCCATTGCCATGCGCTTGAGCAAGTCTTCGGCTAAGTTGGCGTGCTGAATTTCTCGCCCCCGAAAGGTAATCGTGGCTTTAACTTTATCTCCTGATTTCAGAAAGCGCCCAGCCGCGTTGACGCGCACTTTGTAGTCATGATCATCAATCTTATAGCGCATCTTGACTTCTTTAACGTCCGCCGTGTGTTGCTTTTTCCGGGCTTCACGGGCTTTCTTCTCCTGTTCAAATTTGTATTTGCCGTAGTCCATGATGCGGCAGACTGGCGGATCTGCCTTATCGCTAACCAAAACCAGATCCAACTCTTTTTCCTCAGCGATGCGTAACGCCTCTTGAGGAGGAATGATTCCTAGCTGTGTGCCATCGGTATCAATGGCACGAATCTTAGGATAGCGGATTCTTTCGTTGATTTGGGGTAGATCGCGTTGGCGTCTTCTATCACTCACGGGTGTCTACTTGAATTTCTAGTTGTTAAGGGTTTGATAAAAAGTAAGCGGATTTTACTTGCCATTCTACTGACTCTGATCCGGTTTCTGTCCATCTTTTTAACGTAACTTCCAAATTGCTAGGGGATGGCAGAGAAATCCTCTCACAAAGACGGACTATTTGCAGCGTTTGTTCGTCCTGATTTTTCTTTAGGTTAAGGGAGATCTGCCCTGGAGAATAACATCGAGAAACCACTACAATAGGAGGTGAGGTTTTGTAAACGTTTTTGAAGTTGAGGCATGGTGTGAACCCATCGATATCGTGGCAGCAACGAGTCGGCAATCAACGAGACTGGGTTTGGCAAGGTTGGCAGACTCGTTACACCTATATTCGTCCACCGCAGTCTCATGCAACCTTGGCGTCTCCGGTGCTGCTGCTGCACGGATTTGGCACTTCTATCGGACATTGGCGTCACAACTTACCTGTACTGGGTCAGAACTACCCTGTTTATGCGCTGGATCTGTTGGGGTTTGGTAGTTCGCGTAAAGCTGGTACAAGGTATACGATTGATTTGTGGGTCAATCAAGTTTATGAATTCTGGCGAACCTTGATCCAACACCCCATCGTGTTAGTCGGGAACTCAATTGGTTCACTGGTGGCTCTAAGTGCAGCCGCTACTCACCCGGAAATGGTGAAGGGACTGGCTTTGATTAATTTGCCGGATTTTTCCTTGCGAGAGGAGACACTTCCGGCTTGGCTGCAACCTGTGGTATCAACGGTTGAGGGTTTAGTCGCATCTCCTGTGGTTCTGCAAAGTCTTTTTTATCTGCTGCGACGCCCATCCATTGTCCAGAAATGGGCAGGACTCGCCTATGCTAACCCCAAGGCTATCGATGCCGAATTAGTGGACATTCTCACCAAGCCTGCTCGCGATCGCGGGGCGGCGGCTACCTTCAGTGCGCTGTTTAAAGCGATGACTTCATCTAAATTTGGTCCTCCGGTCAAATCAGTTTTGCCGACTTTGGATAGTCCTATACTGTTAATTTGGGGGCGTCAAGACCGGATGATTCCTTCCCAGTTAGCCCAGCAGTTTGCTGCTCTCAACCCGAATATCAAGTTGATTGAGTTGGATAATGCGGGTCATTGTCCTCATGATGAATGCCCAGAACAGTTTAATCAGATTCTACTCGATTGGTTAGCTGAGATTTAGCTTCTTCGCCGGAAGCCCCGCGTTCCGTAGGGTCAGCGTCGGGATGGATAGGCGGACGGACGGAGGTACGGAGTCCGTCAATCAGGTGTATCCTGTTGTTCGACATATTTTCTTAAAGTAGAAATAGTAACACCGCCACAAGAAGCAATGAAATAAGATTTATTCCAAAACAAGTCTTTCCAGTAAACAGCATTTACCTCATCTGGAAATTCTTGACGAATTCTGCGACTAGAAACAGATTTAAGGCTGTTTACGAATTTGGGCAAAGACATCTGTAGATAGTATTGAAACAGTAAATGGATGTGGTCAGCCTCTCCATTGAACTCAATCATTTTGCAATTCCATTTCTGGCATAAATCCCCAAATATCTCATGAAGTCTGGAAATCATTGCTCCTGTCATAACATGTAAGCCTGTACTTGGTTGTCAGAACCCGGTGAGCTTTCATGTCAGAGATAGCTCTGCCACTAGAAATGTAATCGTCATCCATAAACAGTTTTATTTTGATCTGCTAGAATCAGTGTATATCAAAATAAATACCCTAATGAAGACGACGTATCAGTACCGCATGTATCCGCAAACCGCTCAGGCTGCCAACCTGACGACGGGTTTGCGGATATGTCGTTATTGGTACAACAGAATGTTGGGTGAGCGAATAGATTGGTGGGAAAGAAATCGTTGTTCGATTAACTCTTGTCCTTTAATCTGTCACTTACCCGAATTAAAAGAGCGTCCCAACTACTACAACCAAAAGCTTCAACTGCCAGACATCAAGCAAGACTTGGTGTTGGTTAAGTGGTCGGGAGAGTTGTTGGACTTCAACAGCGTCTACTCTACTGTTCTGCAAGATGTTTGCAAGCGAGTAGAGAAGGCATTTGAAAGATACATTCAAGGAGACAAAAACGGGAAACGTTCAGGTAAGCCCAGGATTAAGAATGAAGCTCGCTACCGAACAATGGTGTTCGATGGAGCGAAAAATGAGTGGTTAAAGTTCTGTACCGTTAATGGCAAGTGGCTTTACCTCAAACTTCCCAAGATTGGGCTTGTTAAGGTAAGAACTCATCGCCCTCTACCAGCCGGATTCAACCTCAAGCAGGTCAGCATCACGAAGAAATCGGATGGATGGTACGTCAACTTTGTACTTGACGACCCCTTTGTCCCCGAATTTAAACCTGAAGAGATTGTTCCTACCTGGGATAACTCAATGGGGATTGATGCTGTCCTCAACAAAGATGTTTACCTGGCAACATCAGAAGGGTCTACTGTTCCTTCTCTCAAACCGTTAAGAAAAAGTCTGGACAAGCTCGGGTTACTTCAAACCAAGAAGAATGCCTTAAACAAAGGCTCTCGCCGTCGTCGAAAGCTAGCTAAAAGAGAAGGCAGACTTCATCAGCAAATTGCTCGCACTCGCCAAGATTTCCACTACAAAACGGCTCACAAGCTGGTGAGTAGTGGGAAGAAAGTATTCTTTCACGAAGACCTTAATCTTGCTGGGTTAACCAAGCGCAACAAAGCCAAGCAGGACGAGGAGGGGAAATATCTCCCCAATGGGCAAAGCGCCAAGTCGGGACTCAATAAATCCTGGCTTGACGCTGCTTTTGGACAATTCTTTTCAATTCTCGGTTACATAGCTGAAAAAGCTGGGGCGGTAGTAATTGAAAAGAATCCGGCATATACATCCCAACTACTGAGCTACAGGGATGAGTTTGTCTTTACCGACTGCTCAATCCGCGAGTATTGGGATGAAGAGTTGAAAATCTGGGTTGATAGAGACATTAATGCCGCTATCAACCTTAAACGTGTGGGGCTGGACGTGTTCCCCACCATAAAACGCCGTAAGGGGAATCCAGTAGTGGTCTGTTCCACTACTAATAGTACCTTGAAGGAAGTTCTGACCGCCTTATTCAAGGCATCAGAAGCCCACGCTGTCCCGTAAGGGCAGCGCTGGGTACGTCACTTAAGTAGATAGGCACAATAAAAGTTAATGGCTCTGATAGTCATTTGTCATTTGTCATTTGTCATTTGTCATTTGTCATACTCGCTTCGCGAGAAGCAAGCTACGTCATTTGTTGATTGTTCATGGTTCATCGGTAATCCTCTTCCCCAGCTCCCCCAGCTCCCTCTGCTCCCCCAGCTTCCCCAGCTCCCCGTCCCCTGCCCCTCTGGGTTAAGATTAAAGCGGAATGTGAAAAGTCTTCCTGCTTCCTTTTAGCTTATGAACAGCGCTGATTTTACAGATACCTTACAATGGACACCCGAAGCTAAAGCGAAACTCAAAAAAATACCTTATTTTGTACGTACCCAAGCTCGACAACGGATTGAGCATTTAGCTCGTGAGGCTGATTTGGATATCGTTACTGTAGAACTTGTCGAGCAAGCTAGGGTTGAGTTTGGTCAATAGGACGTAACTTGTACGGGTGGGCGCAAGGAGAACCTACTATTCCCACAAGTTCATGACTTGTTTACGCGACACGTTATAACTGTCGCCAGAAAGGTTAGGGCAGACTTATTACTTGTTCGAGTCCGCTAACGGTGGTTATTGCACCGATGCTCTAGAAAGTTCCTAGATGTCTCAACTATTATATAGGCTTGTATTACAGTTAATCCCATGCCATTGATAATCCTGGTTGTAGATGACAATCTAGGTACTCGTCTTTCTGTGAGCGATTACCTGGAAATGTCAGGCTATTCAGTTATAACGGCAGAAGATGGTCAAGAGGCTCTGTCTTTGATTGATAAGTATCATCCTCACCTGATTGTGACCGATATCAATATGCCGAAAATGAATGGCTATGAACTTGTGCAACAAGTTCGGAAACGACCAGCTTTCCGCTTGTTACCCGTGGTTTTCTTAACGGAGCGCAGTAGTACTGAGGAGCGGATTAAGGGCTATCAGTTAGGATGTGACCTATATTTGCCTAAACCCTTTGAAATGAAGGAATTGAGTGCTGTGATTCGGAATCTGCTCGAACGTTCTCAGATGATGCAAGCCGAATTGCGATTCTCTTCCACGGAGACAGGACCATCAACCCCATCGCCGGAGACGACGGAGGCGACGTCCAAGTCCGAATCAACTCCCCAGGCGATCGCCTCCCCCACTTCCCCATCCAACGTACTGCGTCTAACTCAGCGGGAACAACAGGTTTTAGAGTTACTGACCACAGGGTTATCCAATAGCGAAATTGGGAACAAGCTACACCTGAGTCCTCGGACAATTGAAAAATACGTCAGCAGTCTCCTGAGAAAAACAGAAACCAGCAACCGTGCCGAAATTGTGCGTTTTGCCCTAGAAAATCATTTAGTGGATTGACTAAATCGCTTTGTTGTGATATAAAATCTCGTCGGCTGATTCATGATGGAAATCATCACGCAGTATGGGCGAAGTCGTTCATTTCTGTCAATCAGATGACCACATTGCCAACTGATCTAAGGCACAATAGTAGTAAGGGCTAGCTGGAGTTGCTAGGGAGCAATTTGAAAGAATTGACAATTAGTAACTCTAACGCTAAAATACCGAATTCACACTGCTTTAGACCATGCTTCAAGACACTCGAACCATACGCTACTATCAGCAACTTACAGATGCTCTAGTTTTTATGTGGAACCGGGGATATCGCTTTGACGAACTGCGGTTATACATTGATGGCTATCTTGATGCTCTTCGACATAGTAATGCTATAGAAGTTTATTTGATTCATCGCTTGGAGGAAGATGCTGTTCGTTATCTACGCGATCCCTCCAACTTTGAAGCTGTACCCCTACCAGAACCCGAAACCGATTACTATTGAAGCTGGATGAGGTACTTCGGTGTGGGCGCTCTCCCTTCACCTGTGTCAACTTAAGCCACAATCCTTGCCAATCTCCGGTAGCTCCCAGACGCGCCATGGCACGTCTCTACGTTGTTCTTAGGGCTATATTAGCTTAAGTTTACGCTAATATACGGCTTGCGCTCCTAAATTTGGACGTACACTCAACCCTGAAAAACTACATAGATCGAAAAAGCCTGCTTAAGCAGGCTTTTTGGTTAATTTTGCGCTTTTTAGCTTAGAATGGGCAAGATGTCAAGATGCCAATGCTACTTCAACCATCTGCTGTAATTCGCCGTTCTGATAAAGCTCGATCATCACATCTGAGCCACCAATGAACTCGCCATTCACGTAAACTTGGGGAATCGTGGGCCAATTGGAATATTCCTTGATGCCTTGACGCAGTTCCGGATCATCAAGAATATTCACGGTTGCGTAGGAAACACCCAAGGTATTCAGGATTTGGACGACATTGTTGGAAAAACCACATTGGGGCATCAGTTTGGTGCCTTTCATAAACACCACAATTTTGTCCTGGTTGATGATTTGGTCAATCCGTTCTTTAACTGCTGGCGTCATAGCTTTGCTGAAATGTCTTTTGTAGTTTTGTATGGGTCTAGTGTAGCGAGAGTTTATACAGCCTGACGGGTAGCTTGCCAAGATTCAGGGGTATAGGTTTTCAGCGCTAGGGCGTGAATGGCTTCGCTTGCCATTGCTTGTTGGAGAGCGCCGTAGACAAGCTGGTGCTGCTTGACCAAGCTTTTGCCTTCAAACTGGGAGGACACAACGATCGCTTGCAGATGATCACCACCACCGGTTAAGTCTTGTACCTGTACCTGAGCATCAGGAAGTTCTGCTTTGATCATTGCTTCAACCTGCTCTGGATTAATCATACCCACTCCATGAGATTTAATGCCTACATACTAATTTAACGTTATGGAGTCGCGGATGAAGTGGGTTCACTATTACCAGAGGGGGGGAAGGGAGAACCGACGAATCCCAATTCAAATAGCTGCTGGTAGGCTTTTTTGCCCAAATCACGGGTGGGATTCTGAGAGCGAATGATCTGAATCAGTAAAGGAACCGCCAATTCCGGTTGATCTTGGGCGCGATGCACCAACGCCAATTGATAAGTGGCTTCATCCCGCATTTCTGCCGTTTGCAGCGCGTTTTGCCGATGTTCATTGAAAATCCGGTTATCAATTCCTGAAAAACTGTCAGCCAACTGCTGATAAAAATTAGACAATTGGTTGAAAACTTGACGCGCCTGCTGGAGTTTTTGAGCGGCTAACGTATAGTCCTGAGCTTCAATGGCTTGATTTGCCTCTACCATTAACCGCTGTCCCCCCTGTAAACTCAGCAGGCTATCCTCCTGAGTTAAGGGGCGTAGCTCAGTAGAATCATCTGGCTCAGGCTGCATTTGGCTGACCTCTTCTGGAAGCGCAGCCACTTGAGTTTGAGCGTGGGCGGGTGGTAAGAGCGCCACACTCGTTGTGAAGGGAAAGGCAACAAGGCAGGTAAAGCCAAGGCTATGAATCGTTCCAGAAGAGATCATGTAAAAAATAGGGATAGTATTTTAACAAACACAGAACCTTTCGGGTATCTTACCATCGACAGATGCGGCAAGGGGAGTCAGATGACGATCGCTAGACTTGGGGGCAAGGAATTTGCCGTCCATCACTAACCCTCAGCGATGACCCGATTACCAGGCAGTAGGGCTGTCTAAACCAGCTAGACTGAAACAATACCCGGAAGGTTTCTTAGAAATCCGGAGTAATAGGATAAAGAAAAATAGTCATATTAATGATCCTGTACGATTGACGAGTAATCTATTCTAAACCATGATCCCGCATCCTGATTCTGTGCCAGACGATTCTCCTCAAACCACGCCGATTCCCGAAGAAAGCATCGGTCTGCTCCTGCAACGGGGCGGTGAAGAACTAGGATTACTCAAGGTGCGCGATCGCTTCACCCTTTGTCCCCGTGAAATTCCCCTAGAGCAACTCGAACAAGCTTTAAGCGTCCAACACCAGCGTCAAATTCCGCGCACCCAGTTCGCTGAATTTACAGTTGACGCCGAACACCGGGATGAGACAATGCAAGCGGCACGCGATCGCGAAGATGTTGCCTTTGCTAGTCATGTCTACCAACTCAAGGATGATCCAGCAACTTTCATTTACCTAGGCGATCAACTGACGATTCAATTTCACCCCGACACCGATGACGCCACCATCTCCGCCATTGAGACCGAGTTTGGCTTAGCATCCGTGCGATCGCTCGTCGGTATTCCCAACACCTTCGTCTTTCAACTCACCCCCAATTCCCCAGAGAATCCGCTCAAAATAGCCAATCGGCTCATCGGACGTGCCGACGTCTTAACCGCAGAACCCGAAATCATTGTCCCCAAACAGCCAAGCTACCATCCCCAAGACCCCTTATATCCAAAACAGTGGTATCTCAACCACAGTGGCGGTTCAAATTTAGCCCCCAATTCTCATATCGACATCGAAAAAGCCTGGGATATCACCCGAGGCGATCGCTCCATTGTCGTGGCAGTAGCCGATGATGCCATTGATGTCAACCATCCCGATTTTCAGGGCACCGGCAAAATAGTCGCGCCCAAAGACTTTAAAGACAAAGACTTCATTCCGCTACCCAGCGGTTCTAGTGAAAGTCATGGCACCGCTTGTGCAGGGATTGCGGTAGCAGAAGAAAATGGCAAAGGTATTGTCGGTGTCGCACCCGGATGTGCGCTGATGCCCATCCGCACCAGTGGATTTCTGGATGACACGAGCATTGAAGCACTATTTGACTGGGCAATTGAAAATGACGCCAGCGTTGTGTCTTGTAGCTGGGGTGCAGCAACAGTTTACTTCCCCCTCTCCCTACGGCAACGGGCTGCCCTAACCCGTGCCGCGACTGAGGGACGCAGCGGGAAAGGCTGTGTGATCGTCTTTGCTGCCGGAAATGCCAATCGCCCCATCCATGGCACCATCTTTGAGCGCGGCTGGACGAATGAGTTACTGCGTGGACCCACCGACTGGCTCAGTGGTTTTGCTGTACATCCCGATGTGATTGCAGTCTCGGCTTGCACCAGCCTGAGTAAAAAAGCCGCATACAGTAATTGGGGGACGAATGTCGCCGTTTGCGCCCCCAGCAACAATGCGCCGCCAGGAATGTGGTTTGAGAAAACAGGTTTTATTGGTACGGCGCCCCAATTGAATGCCCCCACGCCAGGGAATGGTGTCTTTACCACCGACTTACTGGGAGCGGCGGGATATGAAGTCGGGGACTTTGTGGGGAGTTTTGGGGGTACATCAAGTGCCTGTCCCGTTGTCGCAGGTGTTGCTGCACTGGTTCTCTCTGCTAATCCTGATCTGACGGCGGAACAAGTCAAACGCATCTTACAAGATACCGCTGACAAAATTGTAGACCGTGATGCTGATCCCCAATTGGGGATGCGATTGGGAACCTATGATACGAATGGGTATTCCCAATGGTTTGGTTATGGTAAGGTCAATGCCTTTAAAGCCGTACAAGCTGCCCAAAAACAACGAGTGCAAACGGCTAAAGTTGCCCAAGTCATTAAACGACGAAATGATCATACTCTAGCGATTCCGGATCATAATCCCCGTGGTGTAACTAGCACGATTCAAATTACTGAATCTGCCTTAGTGCAAGACATTCAGGTGACGGTGGACATTGAACATGAGTTTTTGGGAGATTTAGACGTGGAGTTGACATCACCCAAGGCTGAGACTGTACTGCTACAAAGTCGTACCTTGGGTGTCAAGACTCAACTCCAACACACTTATTCGGTGGACAATACCCCAGCGCTCAAGTCGTTACTGAATCAGGATAGTTTTGGCAGTTGGCAGTTGAGGGTCATCGATTCTGTGCCGACGGATACCGGAAGCCTGAAAAGTTGGGAGTTAGTTATTGGAATTTGAACCTTAATCAGATTCGGCTTGTAGTAGGGAACCTTAGGCTTAGGTTCTGTTGGGTTTCCTGGCGTCAACCCAACCTACTGGCGTGACCCAGCTAAAATTGTGGGATAGATTTTACGGTGAAATTGGGCGCACGCCATGCGCCCCTACATTTTCTGGATAGAATTCTCAATTAATGATCGACTACCCAATCAAAAAAAGATGACGGGTGGCTGTATAACTAAATCAGTAGGTTTGGCATCAGGGCATCTACGTGAATGGGGTTATTTTTGCTACAGCGATGTGGCTACTCAGCCGAATGGTTATCGCGATCGCTATGTTGGTGATTGCGCCCTTATTACCGGCGCCACCTGGAGGTATTCAACCGACAGTTAGCTGGGATGTCTTTTTGGCGTGGGATAGTCATTTTTATCAGGCGATAACGATTTCAGGGTATGACTATGTTAATGATGGTCAGGGACATAATGTGGCATTCTTTCCCTTGTTTCCGTTATTGACGCGGGCGGTAATGAGTGGGGGATTGCCCTTTAACGTAGCGGGAACGGTTGTCAATAATCTGGCATTTTGGGGGGCGCTCATCGTTCTCTATGCTTGGGTACAAGAGAGTCATGGACAGAAGGTTGCTCGCTGGACAACAGCAGTTTTAGCCTGGTGTCCTTTTTCTCTGTTTGGCACGGTAATCTATACGGAGGGGTTATTTCTGTTGTTGAGTACAGCCGCTTTGCGATCGTTTGATCGGAAACACTACGGTTGGTCAGGGTTATGGGGAGGATTAGCCAGTGCGACACGATTACCAGGAATCGCCCTATCTCCAGCATTTTTGCTAGTGGCTTGGCGAGAGAAAAGACCTGCGATCGCCTATTTTCCTAGTTTAGCTACCGCCGGGGGATTGGCACTCTATAGCCTCTACTGCGGGATTCGTTTTGGGGATATGCTTGCCTTTTTAAGAGTGCAACAAGCATGGCAACCTGAACAAGCGTTTTACGGACAGGGCTGGTTGAAGATGCTGGTGCAAATTTCCGCCGGAACTGTCAACTGGAATCGGGGTTGGCTTCATGATCCGTGGCATCCCTTGATTTTTGTCACGATTTGTGCTGCGAGTTATTTCTTGTGGCGATCGCGTAGTCTTGGGGAGAATGCACAGAGTCGTGCCGAAGACTGTATTCCGCACTACACTCCACACCCCACACCCCACACCCTAAACCCTGTACTGCGATGCTCATCCTGGCGATCGCACCTGAAACGGCTGTGTGTGGATCAAGGGTATGGCTTTTACAGTCTGGGAACTCTCCTGTGGCTTTTAGCTGGCGATCCGTTAATTAATATGATCATGGTTTGGGGGGGTGGCTATTTACTCGTGCGACAGCGAACAAAACTCAGACCTGTTGCCGTCACCTATGGCTTGTGTAGTTTAGCGGTGATTTTAAGCCCAGGTCGCACCATTTCGGCTGAACGTCATGCCTATGGAATTGTATCACTCGCGATCGCCCTAGGTCTGCTGCTGGCGCGTTATCCGCGATGGGGATGGACAACACTCGTTTTTTTCACTCTCGTGTTGGTCAGTTTCGCTATTCGATTTTCCCAGCATCTCTGGGTGGCTTAGATTTTAGATTAAGTAAAATCTCAGCAGAGTAGCGGATAAATGGTGTTATTATAATCAGCGAGGTTTATATTCGGCTGTATCGTTTGTTTTGATTGACGGACAGGCATGTCTCCGAATCATAAGTCTCTACATTCCTTGATTTTGGAGATACTCTATGTCCATTTACATCGGCAACCTGTCCTACGATGCTACAGAAGAAGATGTTAGCAGCATTTTTGCTGAATACGGGACGGTGAAGCGGGTTCAGTTACCCACGGATCGAGAAACAGGTCGGATGCGAGGCTTTGGTTTTGTGGAAATGGAATCAGAAGCTGAAGAATCTGCCGCTATTGACGCTCTAGATGGCGCTGAATGGATGGGTCGGGATTTGAAAGTGAATAAAGCTAAACCTCGTGAACCTCGCGGTCAAGGCGGTGGTCGTCGCGGCGGTGGCAATCGGGACGGATTCTCTCGACGTTACTAAACCACAATCCAATCAGCCTATTAATGGTGGCGTCTCTCTACGTCTCCTGAAAGCTAGACTATCGAGTGAAATCAGCTTTTTGTGCTGGTTTCACTTGATTAGATATTTCGGCTAGGTGTTGTCAGACATCGAGCAATTCACTCAAGCTGAGGAGGAAATCAGATGGCACAGGTAACGGTCGGTGAACAGGAAGGGATTGAGTCAGCCCTGCGCCGATTTAAACAAGCGGTTTCCAAAGCGGGAATTTTTCCCGACATGAAGAAACATCGTCACTTTGAAACACCGATTCAAAAACGGAAGCGCAAAGCCATTGCTAGGCATAAGCAACAGCGGCGGCTTTCTCGCTATCGCAAAAAACGGTTTTAATCTTGTGCAGGAATTATGACTCCTGAAGCTATACGCACGGTTTCTCAGCTAAGGCAAGAGTTTTATGATCAATTTGCCGCCAAGATGAATGTACCAGTGAAAATTACAACCCGCAATCCATCAACGGGTAATCTGCCAATGGCATCTTGGATTGATGAGCGGCAACGCATGAATTATCTGTGTGTTTATGTTCACACAGCCCCTGATAAATTACTCCCGGAACGACCCTTCATTTTGCGCGTGTCTGTTAATAAAGGGGCTGGTATCGTTAAATCGAGGCTATGGGGACGAGATTGTCAGGGAATTAATCAAAGCTGGCACTTTGACCTAACCCTAGTACCTGAGGAAATTTTGGATTTTTGTAATTGGATCATTAGCTTAATTAAATCTCATCGGCAAGGTTGTGTGATGGTTATCCCTGAACCTCCTCATCCATTTGATTTTAAATTATCTAATAGTCAAATACTCGTTAATGAGGCTTGGACTCAGAAAGCTCGGCAGGAAATTAGAGTTTGCCATTAAAGGCAACAGGGAACCGTTAAGCTTCAGGGCGTCTAATCGGCATAATATACAGTTCGGTTTTCTGTTCATGTCCGTTAAACGTTCTTTATCGGGTTCTTGACAAACGAATGACAATTAGCTAATCAAAAATAAGCTAAAAACCAAGTGATTCAGGAGAGAAGAAGGTGGACAAGGAGCATCTATCTGCTGAAGCCAGGGCAATACGCGATCGCCTGTTTGGATGGGATAGTCCTACCCAAGCGCAACTCGAAGAGATTGGCACGATTGAGTACCTTTGGGGACGGCTGCTGGATACGATATTGGAAAGATGTCCAGATAACCGGGAACGCGATCAGGCAATTGTTCACCTAGAGAGTGTGCGGGAATGGACGCGAAAGTCAATTATTCGGGGAGAGGAAAGCAGGGATCGGTAATACTCCTGTGTATCCATTCCTACTGGTTCAGTCTTCTAGCCGACATCGCTAAATCTTCAGCTTTGAGCTGATGAACGGTATTCATCGATGAAGCAACGCTGATAGGATAAAAAAGTCACCAAACTGCAACGATGTAGCCATTGGCGTTTATCGAGTCAACATACGTTATCTTCTATGCCAACAACGACTGACTTTCTCACCTATACCCAATGGATAGGCATTCTCACCCTAGTCTGTGGAGTGCTTAGTATTTTAGGTTTTATCTTTAAATGGGGTATCCGCTTTCGGTTGGTAGGTGTTACGGGCTTTATGGGGGTGCTGACGGGCGGCTTATTTGCACTGAGTATTGTCCCGTTTAGCCATACAGTGGTGCCTGGTGCAGTTCGCTTTACCTTAGTCTACGACAACGGAGGCAACCAAGCCGTTATCGCTTTACCCACAACGATTAACGAATCTCAACTGGAAGCAAGCCTGCGCCAAGCCGCCAGCGACTTGTTTTCTTATGGGCGTTTGGGTGGCGAAAATAACCAACTGACAATTCGCGCCCGCACCGTGATCCACCCAGAACCCGGTGTATCTAAACCCCTAGTTTTGGGTAAAATCCAGCGATCACTGGCTGAACGTGAAGATGAACAGATGACGATCGATATCTACACAGAACGCTTGGCTCAATTACCAGACACCTCCACCTGACTTTTCAGGGGAAGTCTTGAAACTGAGTGGGTAGGGGAGATAGGGGAGATGAGGTAAGATAAAAATTCAATTGGCTGAAACCTCTGCTCAAAACTGATGACTAACCTTGCTCCTCCCTCATTGCTGTCGCTCACAGTTGCCCCAGCGCAGGTGTTACGCGGTATCCAGGCATTAGCGCAATCTGGAGAGGCGATCGCGTCTTTGGGTCATCGTCCGCTGATTGTTGGCGGGAATCATACCTTGGCGACGTTATCACCACAGCTACAGCCCATTTTGAAACAGCCGTCGTTAACCTGTGCTACGGCGTCTTATCGTCCGGATTGCAGTGAAGTCTCCCTGGCATCCCTCAAAGAAGCAGCAACTTGTCATCAAGCCGACTTAATTATCGGTGTGGGAGGTGGAAAAGCCTTAGACACCGCCAAACTCTTAGCTGATCAATGTCACCTTCCGGTTGTGACAATTCCCACCTCTGCCGCTACCTGTGCCGCTTGGACTGCATTGTCTAATATTTACTCCAATGAAGGGGCGTTCCTGTACGATGTGAGTCTGAATCGCTGCCCAGATTTGCTGATCCTGGATTACAGCTTAATTGAAACTGCGCCCCAACGTACCTTAGTCGCCGGAATTGGAGACGCCTTAGCGAAATGGTATGAGGCATCCGTGAGTAGTGGTCATTTGGATCAAACCTTAATGATTGCGGCGGTGCAACAGGCAAGGGTGTTACGGGATATCCTGTTTCAAAAGTCAGCAGACGCCCTAAAAACGCCAGGAAGCGAGGTTTGGCGAGAGGTAGTTGACGCTTCAGTCTTGTTAGCAGGTGTAATTGGGGGTTTAGGGGGGGCGCAGTGTCGTACTGTGGCGGCTCATGCGGTGCATAATGGTTTAACTCATCTTCCTGGTTCTCACAGCGCTTTACATGGGGAGAAAGTCGCTTATGGGATTTTGGTGCAATTGCGCTTAGAAGAAATGGTACAGGGGAATCAACTTGCCGCATCTGCACGACAACAGTTATTGAAGTTTTATCGGGAAATCGGTTTACCCCAAACTCTTGATGATTTGGGGTTAGGGAATATCACGTTGGCACAGTTGCGCCAGGGGGCAGATATTGCTTGTCAGCCGCAGTCGGATATCCACAGATTACCGTTTGATGTGACACCTGAACAACTCATGGCAGCAATGGTTTCGACAACAACACCTGTGGAAAAAAATTGCAGTCCCGTTTTATCAGCGGCGATCAAGGATACACAAGATTAAAAATAGTTTTTCCACAAGGAATCAGCTCAGGGTTGCATAACGTAAATTGAGAAACAGCATACCCTTAAGAAGAGGAGGCGATTGAAATCGCTGCTACACAAACAAAGTCCGCCTGCGCGGACTTTTTTATAACGGGGATAGCTAACCCTGATTTGATATTAATTGGGATACCCACCGATAATCTTTCAACAAAACCTGCCCGGATGGTAGGGGCGGGTTTAGGGATTTAATTAGGATACCTAGGGACAATCTATAAACAAAACCCGCCCTGATCCAATACGATAATTTTTGGACAAATGACCAATGACGAATGACAAATGACAAATAATGCTCCCCACCGCCCGACTTTAAATTTTCCCACCGACTTCAGCGATTTTCCGGCAATGCCGATATAATTTTCTAGTTGAGGAACGCTGCATTTTTGAATGAACTTAGATTGGATTACCCCAGCCAAGCGCCTGAGTGCCTTACCCCCTTATGTGTTTGCTCGTTTGGATGAACTCAAAGCCCGTGCCCGTGAGCAAGGGTTGGATTTAATTGATTTAGGCATGGGGAATCCTGACGGTTCAGCACCTGCACCCGTGATTGAAGCCGCTATCACCGCCCTGAATCATCCGATTAACCACGGCTATCCCCCCTTTGAAGGAACGGCAAATTTTCGCCATGGGATTACCAGTTGGTATCACCGCCGCTATGAAGTGACTCTCGATCCCGATAGCGAAGCCCTACCCCTGTTGGGTTCTAAGGAAGGATTGACTCACCTCGCCCTAGCTTATGTCAATCCTGGGGATTTGGTCTTAGTGCCAAGTCCGGCTTATCCGGCTCATTTCCGAGGTCCCTTGATTGCTGGGGCTGAAATTCATAGTATGATCCTCAAGCCGGAAAATAATTGGCTGATTGATTTAGCAGCTATTCCTGAGGATGTGGCGCAACGGGCAAAGATTCTATATTTTAACTATCCGAATAATCCAACAACAGCGACGGCTCCCCGTGAGTTTTTTGAGGAAATTGTGGCTTTTGCCCGTCGTTACTCAATTCTGTTGGTGCATGATTTATGTTACGCCGAACTCGCATTTGATGGCTATCAACCGACGAGTTTACTAGAAATTCCGGGTGCGAAGGAAATTGGCGTAGAATTTCATACCTTATCAAAAACCTATAATATGGCAGGATGGCGGGTCGGATTTGTTGTCGGGAATCGCCATATTATTCAAGGATTGCGGACGTTAAAAACAAATTTAGATTACGGGATTTTTGCCGTATTACAAACCGCCGCAGAAACGGCATTAGACTTACCTGATAGTTATGTGCATCAGGTGCAAGAACGTTACTGCAAGCGCCGAGATTTTTTGATTCAAGGGTTAGCTGAATTGGGATGGAAGATTCCTAAATCAAAGGCGACAATGTATCTGTGGGTTCCTTGTCCACCGGATCAAAATTCAACGGATTTTGCTTTGGATGTTCTCCAGCAAACGGGTGTGGTGGTGACGCCCGGAAATGCCTTTGGTGTCGGCGGTGAAGGCTATGTGCGGGTAAGCTTGATTGCAGAGTGCGATCGCTTGGCTGAGGTGTTACGGCGTTTGAAGCAAGCCGGGATTCGCTATCAACCCGAAGCCGTAGCCTCTGGAGCAGAGAAAGATCGATGACTGAGAGAGGAGTAGAAGTGCAGGGAGATGAGAGTTAGGGAAGCAGGAGAGCAGATGACAAATGACAAATAATCCAATCAGGTGATATCAATCCATCCTGTTGATGGATGCTGCCAATTGTTCTGCCTTGACAGAATAAAGATAGGATATCCGTCAGGGGGAGGATTGCTACTCATGAAATTAACCCGCCTTTTCATCGCCACAACATTGGTATTTGCGATTGGGCTATGGCATCAACCGGAAAAAGCTGTAGCCGATCAAGAATCTTTAAATTCTGAGCAATTTTCCCAATTTATCCGCGCTTTAACCACTTATCCTGACTTTTTTCAAGAGGGACGAGAACAGTTTGAACGAGAAATTCAGCGGCTCTATCAACGGCAAAATGCTGAACATGAAATGCTGCTGAAAATTAATCTAGATCTAGAGGCACAACGAGAAAGCCTTCAGCAAATCCAGCCCAGGGATTTTCCGAGGGTTCCTCAAAATAGTCATATCTAGGGTCTGCTGAATAAGTGTTGCGGTGAGGGGGAGCTGGGGAAGCAGGGGAAGCTGGGGGTGCAATGGATCGCATCCTACCCGAATCTTAATCAAGAATCTGCTCAATCATCCGATTGGCTTGCGATCCATACCCACCGCCAAAGAGATTAAAGTGATTGATGATATGGTACAAGTTATACAAGGTTTTGCGCTGCTTATACCCCGAATCTAACTGCCATACTTGGTTATACCCCCGATAGAACGCCGCCGGAAAGCCACCAAACAATTCGGTCATGGCAATATCGGCTTCGCGATCGCCCACATACGTCGCCGGATCTAATAGTACAGGTTCCCCTGACGTAGTAACAGCCGCATTCCCTCCCCACAAATCCCCGTGAATCAAAGAGGGTTTAGGTTGATGATCCAACAATTCAGGAACTTTTGCCAATAATTTATCTTGTCCAGGGAAATGTCCGCCGCGACGCCGTGCGAGTTTGAATTGATATCCGAGTCGATGTTCGGCAAAAAACTCTGTCCAATCGTCCATCCAATCGTTAATTTGGGGCGTTGAACCAATGGTGTTGTTTTGATTCCAACCAAATCGCCCGTTTTTCCCTTGCGGTGGAGTCGCCTGATGCATCGCCGCTAGCTGGCGTCCCATTTCTACCCAAGCTTCGTTATTCCCACTGCCAAATTCCAGCCACTCTAGAACAATATAGGCTGAAGTTCCAGCGACACCATAGGCGATGGGTTGCGGCACTCGAATCGTATGGGTATCCAGCATCTGTTGTAACCCCAACGCCTCTGCTTCAAACATACTCACTTGAGAGGCTTGGTTGGTTTTGACAAAATAGGTCGCATTGTCACCAATTAATGCACAACCCTGATTAATACAGCCGCCACTCACCGAACGGCGGTTCACGACTTCAAAGGGTTTGCCTGTGACGCTGCTAATCTGGGCGGCTATCTCTGTCCACATCGTTGACATTGGTAGGTTGGCGGCAGACTTCCAACGTCAGTGTATCAGAAAGGAGGATCGACGTTGAGTCTTTTCTGGAGAGTTCTCTACCCCTGACAAGGCGGGTAAGGGTTCCGGATTTGTGCAGCAAGCCCCAATTATTGGCTATCTTTTGGGCAATAGTCAGAACAATTAGCCGCTTCTTCGGTTAATACAGTACAGGGATTTACAGCACATTTCAGATAGGGATCATTTTTAAAATATTTACAATTTAAACAAGGGACTTGACGTAAGCCTTTGATGGGAGTTAATCGATTCTGGAATGATTTTAATAAATTTGACCGTAATAAAATTAAGACCATCCAAGCCATGACCATAAAGCTCAGGGGGACTAATAGTAAGCCTCCGTTTTCCTCAAACGGGGAACGATTCCCTTCTGCTGAGTTTGTCTGGAACGGATATTGTGAAGGTTGTCCTGTACTGATATGTTGCAGGGGGCTTGAAGATTGATTCAAATACAAATCATCGGCTTGTTGATTCTGCATGTTATCCACCTCAACGTATTTTTTCATGGCATAAATAGTACACGTTTAGTTATTACGCCTTATTTGACAATCAACCGGATATAACAATTTTCCATGATGATCAGGATTGATCAGCCAATTGAATTGGGCAATCAAATCGGCAAGACCCCTAATTCCGCTTCCAGTTAAGTCTAGTATAGTTATAACTCAAAACTTAATCTTAAATTTCTCTCTCAAGTTATATTATCTAGTTCTCTCTCAAGTTGTATAGTCTAGACCTTCTCCACCAGAGTTTACCCCCAGTATAAGCCCATATACCCTGGTTTGTAACCTCCATCCTAGTACAATCAAGGCTCCCTTCAGCATTCCCGCGCAGAAGGCTGTACTGGTTTACGGTGTCTGCTTGTTCGTCTCATCTTAAATTAACATAGACACAAGCCTGTGTCCTGAGTCCATCCCTGTACCGTCACCCTATCTATGACTTTGAACCCCCAAATCCCTTGCCACCCGTTTTTTTAGCGAGCGATCGCAGTCTATCCCGAATGACTTTAGGTTCATCTACGTTATTTTTCAACGCAGTTTTGTAAATTTTTTCTGCCTTGACATAATCGACGGGAAGCGGCAAGTTTTTTGGTTGAAAACAATACATATCTCCCCAACCGATATATCCCCAGGCTGAACGAGGAAATTGATCAACTAAATCTTGAAATAGTTTTTCCCCTTCTTCTATCTTCCCTAAATAAAAATGGGATTCGGCTTCTGCCCGTTTCATATTCACCAGGATTTCCTCCTCTGTTTCCGGAAACCGTTGGCAAAACTCCTGACAATAGGTAATTCGCGGATAATAATAATCGCTATTTTCTAACGCTGCATCGCCTAAATAAAGTTCTAAATCTTGACACCAATTATAAAGCTCAAAGGAGTCATTAAAACCCTTGGCGGCGGCTTCAATTGATTTAACGTCTGGATCACATCGTTGTTTCAGGTGTTCCCAGACTTCTAACCAGATTGTACAGGCTTTGGCTTCGTTATAGTTATATTCGATGAGATCATACCCCTGATCAATTAAGTCATCTAATTGTTCGTTACTCATCCGATCAGGGGCTAATCGTTCCCAGAGAACGATAGCTGCCATCCAAGGAAAGTCTAAGTCCAAATGTTCTGCCGTAATGGTATAGTCTTTTTCCCAGCGGTCAGCAATTTCTATACCCCCGTAAGAATTTTGTACATCTTCCAGGAATTTTTCGGGAGTCATCGGAATGCCAAAATTATTCAACTTTTGGAGAATTTTATCAGTAGAAAATTCTCGGATTTCTTCACAACTCCAATGGTTTTCTCTCATAATATTAATTCAATTTATTTTGTTATGATTGAGTCAATAAAGGCGACTTTTGTTACCATTAAATTGAGCAAAAGATGACCTAAATAAATTGAGTGGATATAGTTTTTGGTTCGTGTCAGCGGGTTGTCCCTACAGCATATCTAAAGGTGATAGACTTCCATGGATGTCAACTTAAACAACGAATGGCTTCTAATAAGCCTCTGGCTTTATTCAGGGTTTCTTCGTATTCTTTTTCTGGGTTAGAGTCAGCCACTAAACCAGCACCCGCTTGCACCGATACTGTATGTGTACCAGAGGGATGGGGACGAACCACCATAGTGCGAATCGCGATCGCACTATTAAGTTGCCCTTCAAAATCATACCAGCCATAGACCCCAGAATAAGCCCCCCGCCGTTCTGGTTCCAATTCGTGGATAATTTCCATCGCCCGAATTTTCGGCGCACCACTCACGGTTCCGGCGGGAAAACAGGCTTTGAGTAACTCCCAAGCTGTTTTGTTCTCAGCCAGTTCTCCCACCACATTACTAACAATGTGCATAACATGGGAATAGCGCTCGATAACCATTAACTCATCAACGGTTACGGTTCCACTGGTACAAACTCGCCCCAAGTCATTACGTCCCAGATCCACCAACATAACGTGTTCGGCAAGTTCCTTGGGATCGTGCAGTAGATCTTGTGCTAAGGCTTCATCTTCTTGCAGTGTTTGACCGCGACGGCGAGTTCCGGCGATGGGACGCAGGGTGGCTTGGAGTTGTCCGGTGGGTAATCGGCTGGCTTTCACCATCACTTCTGGACTTGACCCAATTAATTGCCAATCACCAAAATTAAAATACGCCATATAAGGCGAGGGATTAATCAGACGCAGGGAACGGTATAAAGCAAAGGGATCACCTTGATAGTCAGCCGAAAGCCGTTGGGAGAGAACCACTTGGAAGATATCACCCGCGCGGATATAGTCTTTGGCTTTTTGGACATTGGCACAAAACTGTTCCGTTTGGGTGTTGCTGGTATAGCTTAACGGCTGCGTGTTGGTTCCTGGCGGCGTCCATTCCAAAACCGTATCCTGACTCGATAACGGGAGTTGCAGCTTGTGGACTAATGTCTGGACGCGATCGCAGGCTTGCTGATAAGCCGATTCCAAGTCCCCATTCGCCTCCCGTAAATCCGCGTAAGCGATCGCCCAGATTTTCCGCTTCACCTGATCAAAAATAATCAGGTTATCCACCTGCATCCACAATCCATCCGGCAAATCTTGATCCGAGGGGGAGTAAACCGGGACTCGCGGTTCAATCCAGCGAATCAACTCATACCCCCAAAACCCAAATAATCCACCAATTCCGGGTGGTAATTGGGGCAATTTAACCGGATGATAGGGACTAAGGCAATGGGTTAACGCCTCAAAAGGGTTTCCCTCAAACTCCGTCACCGTACCATTCCGGTGCATCTGCGTCGTGCGATCGCCCCGTGTCACCAACACCCATAACGGATCACACCCCAACAAACTGTAGCGTCCCACATTTTCTCCCCCTTCCACCGATTCCAGGAGAAAACTATAGGGTTGACCCGCACAGACTTTATACCAAGCCGACACCGGAGTTTCTAAATCTGCCACCCACTCTTGGTAAACGGGTACAAAATTACCCTGTTGAGACAGGGTGCAAAATTGAGAAAACTCAGGTAATATCATAGGCTTCAATTGTATGAATGATGAGGAAGATGAGGGAGATGAGATGTAGAGACGTAGCATGCTACGTCTCTACATTCCCCTATTACCAAATTGAAGGTTGAACCGTTCACCGAGATGAACGAACAACCTTCAAACAAATTAACAGACCAGCAACCGATTAACCAGTGCAGCGCCCGTCAGTAACCCGTTAACCCGCTATCCTGAATGAGTATTCAGTTGCCTAATACGGGTCAGCGATTAGACTTCGTAAGTCGCCTTTCCGCTGAACTTGAGGGTAACAGGTTCGGGGTTCTTGCCGATCTTACGGTCAATTTTACCGACAAAGGGACGCCCTTCGTTGACCTTCTCTGGGAAAACGCCATCTGCGGGGTGCAGATACTGGATTTCACCACTGGGATAAATCCGGTAGATCTTATAGTCTTCAATCTTGGGCTTAAATTGCGTCCGCAACTGGGTTCCCAACGCCAGACATTGCTCTTTGCGAGCCAGATACAGCAGGTTTTCCCCTTCATTCATGATTGCTGCACCACCGGTGGGCATTTCAAAGACTTGCTTTTTAGAGCTAGTCCAAGTGATCGCATATTTTTCTTCCACTTGGGCTTTCGTCAGCAAGCCACCGGTGCTACCGCCAAAGAGGGGAGGTTTGCCAGATAGAGTAGGCTGTCCTGCTGCAGCGGGAGCCTCAGGAGGCTGTTCCTGTTCATGTTCCTGCATGTTTTCTTCTTCTGCCATAACTGTCTCTCTCAATCGTGTATAAGAAAATAGGGCATTTAGGGAATGCTATCATTCCGTTCCGCTTTATTTTGTCACTTTGTCAAGAACTGTTACAGTTAGTAATGAATTCTTTGTCATAAGTCTTGAGTAATTGGTGATGAAAACCAGTTCCTACGGGGAATCCAGCGCATTTGAGGAATCTGAGAACAGTTCTGGGTTAACCTCAGAGCAGTACCGCCAGAAAATGCAGCGACGCAAGCAGGTTCAGGAACAACGTCTGGCGCAAGCGTCAAGCGAAAAAGGGTTAATTATTGTAAACACGGGGAATGGCAAGGGGAAGACGACAGCCGCCCTAGGGATGGTTTTGCGATCGCTCGGTCATGGGTATCGGGTGGCGATCGTTCAGTTCATCAAGGGCGCTTGGGAACCCGCAGAGAAGGCGGCATTTGCGCCATGGACAGCCGCCGCCAATGGGGAGACACCTCAATTGGAGTTTCATGCGATGGGTGAGGGGTTTACCTGGGAAACCCAAGATCGGGAACGAGATATCAGCAAAGCCGAAGCCGCCTGGGAAAAAGCGCTGGAGTTTATCCGCAACCCAGAGTTTCGGTTGGTGCTATTGGATGAAGTGAATGTGGCGTTAAAACTGGGATATTTAAGCGTTGAGCAGGTATTGGCAGGGTTAGCAGAAAAGCCCGCCATGTCTCACGTTATTTTAACCGGGCGAGGCGCACCGAAACCCTTAATTGAACAGGCAGATTTAGTCACCGAAATGACACTGGTGAAGCATCCGCTGCGGGAGCAAAATGTTAAGGCGCAACCGGGAATCGAATTTTGATGGATTGGCTTACGCCCGGTTTAACCGTAACAATCTCGTTCCCAATTGTAGGGTGCGTTAGCGAAGCGTAACGCACCTTTACTTAGGGCTTGCTGCACTGTTCCCTGTTCCCTGTTCCCTCCCCTCACCACTTATTCAGCAGACCCTACTTAAGCTTATCGGTTGGGTTGCCTAACTGAATAAAAGGCTAAGGTTCCCTTACTACAAACTACAAACCCAATTTAAGCAGTCACTTTTTGCTTAGACCACACGCCATTTTCATCTTCTTCATACTGCTGATGAATGGTTTCCCACGCCGCTTGTTCTGCTTGGATTGGGTCTTGATTCTCATCGTAAACGCTATTGTAGCGCTCGATAAAGGTTTTCTGAGCCGCTTCAGACAGATGCGATCGCACTTCGGGAGATAAATCGCTGGGATCACTGCATTTACCGGGACAGGGGCGAGGTAGGGTCATATCGCTGGTATGGATTTCTTCCCCACCTGCATTTTGCATTAAGAGTTGGTATTCGCCAGATTTTCCGGCGGGAACTTCTACCATCACCAGAAATTCACCCGCTTGCAGTCGGGTTTGGTAAATCGCCGCTTTCTCTTCTGACATTCCTAACGCCGCCAGAACCGAGACTAAACCTGCACCAGCACCACCCGCTAGCGCACCACTGGCTGCGCCTAATAGTACAGCACTCAGGGGACCGGCTGACACCACAGGACCAACAAAGGGAATGAATAAAACACCCACCCCGGTTAACAGACTTAAGAAGGAACCAAATAACGATCCAAAAATTGCCCCGGTTCTGAGTCCGCCTAAAATAACATCTTTTTTACTGATAAATCCAGCAATTCGGCTTTGAGATTGAAAATTCTTACCCATCACCGAGATATGATCTGAGGGAACGTCGCGATCGACTAGGCGTCGGACTACGGTATCGACTTGATCTTGTTCCTTAAATACCGCAGAAATCGTGCGTTCGGCTCTATAATCATCAGCCATGTAAACCCTCCATAAGTGTCTTCGTGATTGGCTTTGCTAAACTACAAGGTTAGGGAATCTACCCCGCCTCTTTCATCGCTCTTAGGGTGGATCATGACAGAAGGAAATCCACGGCGATTAAAATCGTTACTACACAAACCAAGTGCGCTTAGGCGGACTGAATTATAACGGGGATAGGGAACCCGGATTTAGTATTAAGCTGAGGTGCATTTAAATTAGGTATTAAGTAGGTTGGTGGAAATAAACTCAACTATATTAAGTTATGTAAGACATCTTCAAACCCTCTTCCCTTCTGCCTTCTGCCTTCTGCCCTCTGCCTTGCCTCAACCACAAATATTCATGCCACCCTACTTACCCGTTCCTTATTCCCTGTTCCCTGTTCCCTTGAATAAAATTGCTGAATTCATTTCACCTTAAATTAATCGCCTGTCTGCTGATGCTAATCGATCATGTGGGACGGGTATTTTTCCCAGAAGCAACGATTATGGTTGCGCTCGGACGGTTGAGCTTTCCCCTGTTTGCTTGGCTAGCGGCACAAGGGGAAAACTATACATCTAATATTTGGAACTATGTCTTTAGGCTAATCCTACTGGGAGTTATTTCACAACCGATTTATTCTCATGTTTATTCCTTAATTTTCTCAGCAACGCCTCCCCTGAATATTTTGTTCGTGCTGGCGGCTGGCGTAACGATGATTCGGCTCTCGAAACAGGTTAATAATGGTTTGCTGAAGGGGGCGATCGTTTTATTGTTTACCACGATTGCCATAGTCGCTCGTTTCGAGGCAGGATTTTTTACATTGCCACTCGTCTATATAATGTCAAAGTTTCATCCCGGACAGTTTCATTTTAAATGGTGGGTGGTTTATATAGTACCGCATATCCTTTATGTCGCCCTTGGGGGAAGTTTTGTTGAATTGGCTGGCATTATTGCGCCCGTATTTATTTACCTCCATAATGGGGAAGCAGGAATAAAAACGCGATGGTTTTACTTGTTTTATCCGGTTCATCTGGGCGTGATAGCTGGGATTAAATGGTTTTTAACGATGTATTGAATTGATTAAGACGAAGGATGGATTTTGTCACACCTGTAGGGGCGGGTTTAGGAACTAACACGACTTGTCACCCATAATTGAACAACAAAACCCGCCCTCCTTTGTGCAAGCGGGTCGCCCCTACGGTTTATGGATGAAATTTTAATCCATAAAATTAGATGTGCCATGTCCCTACCGGGGCTAAATTTACGCCTCAAAATTAATTTCCGTTCCCGTATATTCCGGAACCCACCCTTCTGTTGTGGTGAAATAACGCACCGCTTTCACCCGTCGAGATAGCGTTAAATGAAACCAATGTTCCGTATTCGCTGGGACATTAATATATTCTTCTGGCTGCACGGTTAATTCCACCTGAGAACCATCGGGACGCACAAAACCAAACACCCCTTCACCCGCGACAATGTAGCGCACTTCATCATCAGTGTGGTAGTGACAACGGTCAAATTTAGATAGCATTGTGTCCAGATTGGGGACATCGGGATGCAGCACAATTAAATCGCGAGACTGATAACCTGCGGTTTGTTTCAGGTGTTCAAAATAGTTATCCAGCGCTTGCAGAATTTGTTCCTTTTCTTCATCGGTTAAAGAATCTTGCGCCAACAAGCGGCGAATCTCTGGATTATCGCCAACTGACCAATGATTGAGTTTCACATTCAGGGCGGCTAATTCCTGGGTAATGTCGTTGAGTTGGGTGTAGGTTGTTCCGTCTTGGAGTTGTAAGATTGCCATAGCGTGGTTCTCCTTTGGGGTTCGTTCGTAGTCGGGGCTTTAGCCCCTGATCCGATGATTTTTCTGTGCCTAAAGCTAATCTATCGTTCGTAGTCGGGGCTTTAGCCCCTGATCCGATGATTTTTCTGTGCCTAAAGCTAATCTATCAAATTCGGTGTACCACAGGACTAGAAGCAGAGCAACTCTTTGATCACTGAAGCACTGATAACGTTAATTTCTGTCCTCTTGAATCAACGCTTGAAATCGTGGATCTTGACGAAGGTTATCCAATTCAGAATCCGTTTTTGCCATATCTCGGTATTTTTCAAGATTCAGCGTGATGGCTTGTTGCAGGTTGTCTAAGGCTAGATCAATTTGGTTTTGCAACGCCAAATAGCAAGCTTTGTTGTAAAATGCATTATCGTAATCCGGTTTAATTTCTAGGGCTTTATTACAGGAAATAATTGCTTCTTCTATTCGTCCTAACTTATACAGAACAAAACCTCGGTTATCCCAGGCTTGATAGTCATCAGGTTTAAATTGTAAGGCTTTATCGTAGCTAGCGATCGCTTCTTTTGTTCGTCCTAACTTTCTCAAAGCAATACCCCGACTGTTCAAGGCATCAGGGTAATCAGGTTTAAATTGTAAGGCTTTATCGTAGCTAGCGATCGCTTCCTCTAATTGTCCTAAATTAAATAGGGCAATACCCCGGTTGTTCCAAGCATCATCTTTATCAGGTTTAAATTGTAAGGCTTTATCGTAGCTAGCGATCGCTTCTTCAAATTTTCCTAGCTCAAACAGGGCATTACCCCGGTTGTTCCAGGCTTGATACAAATCAGGTTTAAATTGTAAGGCTTTATCGTAGCTAGCGATCGCTTCCTCTAATCTTCCTAACTTTCTTAGGGCAATACCCCGGTTGTACCAGGCAGCGTGAGAATCGGGGGCAATATCTAACGCTTTTTCCCAGCAAACAATTGCGTCTACCAAATCCCCAGCCATAGCTTTCTGATATCCTTGGTTCCACCAAAACTCATCTTCCCCTTGAGATAATTCGGCTAAAGCCAACTCACCTCGAGTCTCTAATTTAAACAAGCCAGAACGCCAATCATAGAAGTCGGGTGCGCGGCGGTTGAAATAGGTGAGGGCAAATTTGGGCAGGAGAAAGACAAAACAGATATTAAAATGGTCGCGAAATGATTCTCGTTGTAGGTTCAGATGTCCGAATAAACGCGGCACATAAAACAATGAATAGTTGCGACGTTCTGTATTATCTTTAATTGTCTTTTCATAGTCATAAATCGAATGCTCTAACCCTTGAACAAATAAGATATCGATACTATCCAGATTTGGTAACGCGGCGATTTCGGTATAGAGATTCTCAATCGGTTCGGTAAGACGTAAAACCTCGATTCTTTTTTGCGGTAAATCCTGCTTGATATCCTTAATTAATTTCTCGGCGGTGGCGGGAGTACAATCAACAAACAGCAAACCAAACCCTTCTGTCCAACTCAAAGAACGCCGCAGGGCTTCATATTCGTCCTCGGCGTCGCCCTTGTCGTCTTCATCCCATTCGGTCAAGTTTCGGATCATTGCTGTGATGCTGATATATTCTGTTCAGATACCGTAGGGGCGCACCGACGTGCGCCCTAATACTGACGTGCGCCCGGTTTAATTGTCAAATTTATGCCACTATTTTACCAAAATATCAGGTGGGCAATGCCCACCCTACTGGCTACGGTGTTTTTAGGCGATAACCTATCCAGCTTTATCTTCTGTTCCGTTCAAATGAATCCAGAACTTATATCGGTGGGTTAGGTTGGATAGTTCATTATAAGGATTATCAACCCAATTAGATTCCGCCTAACCCACCCTACTCGCTAATTGTTGTGTCCCAAAAATAGTTTTGAGTAATTTCATGGTTTCCCTTTTTCTTGTTCCCCCGTGCAAAAAAAAGCGAAGCATCCTTTGGTCTCCCCCTTTTGAAGGGGGACGGAAGGGGGATCTAAAAGGGGGACGGAAGGGGGATCGGGGGGCTAGGGTTGCAACGTTAAGTTAACATAAATGAATGCCTGCTCTGCGATACGATGATAGGCTAAAGTTCCCTTACTACGAACTACGAATTACGAACTACAACAGTTGATTCAATGCGGATTGAAAACGCTCAATCCCATAAATTAGGGGATGCACATCATGCCAAACTCTAATCTCTCCTCCTTCATCTAAATATCGATACTCTAAAATACAGCGATTAAATAACAGTTTGCGATATTCATCTTGATTCGGCATCTGTTTGGTTTTGGCAACCTGTGCCAACATCATCCATTCCGGTTCATTCACCGCTGTGCGATAGGTTTCCCGTAACTCAGTAATTGCCCGACGCACGGCTTTCTTGGCAATAGGTAAACGAGGACTGCGCTGTAAACTGGTTTTCATTAATAGCATTAAGTTTCGCACATGACCGCCACTAATTAAACAGAGTTGTTCGACGGTATTGGTATCCTCAAATACTTGTTCCAGGGTTAAATCCGGCACACTATGACGAATGCGTTTATCAATTAATTCCTTTAACTTGTCAATCCCTTTGATATAGGGTTCACCTGTGGGTTGGCGTACCATGATCATCGGCAAAACTTGTGCTTTACTGTACCGATCTTCTAACACAGTTCCGCGATCTGAATACACCATAGAAATCGGTACAGTATAAATGGTATGACAATTTAATTTACTCAGTTGCTCACAACGGTCAATGAAAATCTCATCATGATTACTGCGTTTCCCGTTGGCTTCATAAATCGGCACAATCCGATCTAAGTTATCGGCAATTACGACTAATTCGGAACAGCCCCAGGGTAAATTGTGCTTGGCATCAGTGATAAACTCATTTAATGCTTCTATCAAGGAGACAGTATTCGCATCCACCTGTTCTCGAATCTTTTGCCGGGTACTGGGAACCGCTCTTAAATTGGCGGTTAATTTGGCAAATTGTAACATCTGAGATTCCAGATTCAAACTCTCAAATGTCACCTCAGTTAGCGCCAACTCTTTCAACGAACCCCAGCGATATTTCAGCCAATTTAATAACGGGTCAGGTTTAGCATTATCTTTCAACGCTTCTAATAACCGCCGCGTACACGCCAATAATATATCCGTATATTGGGCATCTTCTGGATCAATATCCTCATCATCAGCAGCAAAGTACACCACATAATATTTCTGCTGTTCCAAGTCCGCTTTAAGGCGCAGCAATTCTGTTGATTTTCCTGCCCCCCGATGTCCGGCATAGAGATTACAGGTGACTCTATCTGATAATAAAATCGATCGCCCTAATTCAATTAAAATATCACAATCGCCCCGCACTTCTTCACAATCCACATAAGTTGGATCACCAGGAGGTAAGGGGCGAAAGGGGTCAAAGGCATTAAAAATTCGTTTTAATATCTGGAAATCGTTCATGGTTTGTCATTTGTCTTATGTCATTGATGCCGTTTGTTTAACCTAAGACGAATGCCACTGACTTTAGAGTTTGTAGTAAGCGCTGTATTCCCTACTACGAACCCAGCTTAAGTCAGTGACATTCAACCTAAGACGGATTAATTTCCCTCAATAAACCGCGAATAAACTGACTATATTGGTCTTTCATCGGTAGATTGAACTCCTGTCGAATCCGTTTTCTCGTGGCTTGGGTTGTCTCACCTGTCAGGGGATTCAATCCCGGCTTTTGATAGGTTTCCCAATATAATCCTACCCCTCGTTTATGCCAATTCGGTAGATGATTAAAATTAATCCCATGTTGGAATAACAATTCATTCTTATCCGCCACCGATAACCGTTCTAACCTTGCTGTGGCTTGTCGGGCAGTTTTGCCATCATTCCGCAAACACCAATAACTATGAGAGTTTAACGCATTTCTGTGGGCATCTTCTTGTCGCCAACGAAAATAATCAACCACTATTTCAATTGTCGGTAATTGGGAAATGCGACAATCAAAACACGCCACTGTCCCCAATATCAATGAAAATTTCGCACTGGCTTCTCCAGCTAATACGGAGTTCAGCTTGCGTAATTTGCGATTAAAGGTAGATTCAGCGACATCAAAAAGTAGTGATATCTCATCACTTTGAGTATAGCCATAGATAACCTTTAACCCGCAATTCATCAGATGTTCTACGGTGAGAATCATTACGTCTCGAAACCGTTGATCAAAGGGGGCTGAAAATGGATGCACCTCTCGCGTTAGCCGAGTAAACCCGCGCCCATCTAACCGCGCTATCATATATAATCCGGGCAAAACGCAGTGATCATGAGCGGTTTCATAAACCCGCATTTTGGCATCCAGTTCATCAAATTTCATTGGTATTTCAATAGGAATCTGTCAAGACGTGCCACGGCAATGGTAGGGGCGGATTTAGGAACAATTGTATTGTAGGAACGGGTTTAGCCACTAAAACTAATTGCCACCAATAAATGAACAACAAAACCCGCCCTATCTCACCGATAACTGATCAACACAACCCGCCCTAATTCATCAGTCTTCTGATTACGGTTTAATTAAATTCCGCTCAAATTTGCGATAACGGGCAATCCGTTTCGCCCGATCTAATGGGGGATATAAAATTAACGTGGCTAAAGGAAAACCTGTGCCTAAAATTGCCCCCCAAACCATCCCATTAACTACCCCTAACTTTAAAGCCATTCCTAAACTAATTCCCAAGGCGGCGGATAAGACAGAAACCCCAAATGCTAACCCTTGACTAAAGCCCCGTTGCACACAACTTTGAGCCACACCTTCCCCTTCAAACGCCGCCATAAATACCACCGCATCCACCGCTGCAAATGCCGCAATTGCCATATCCGTCGCCCGAAATTGAGCGCCAAATCGTGCCACAACTATCGCCGCGATACCTGCAAAAAAAACAGCCGCCACGGTATCTAAGGCTTTCACCTTAACCCCAAAGCGCGATCGCACCTTTGCCATCCCCTGACTAATCCACCCCGACGTAATCGCCGCCACGAGTCCCAATCCCGCCACTAACACCGAAATGAACACCGCGATCGCCACACCGACTGTGCCACTATGACGTACAATACCATCCCATGCCATGGCTTCAACCCAAGTTGCAGCAGCGGCAAAGAAAATTAATAATCCAACTGAAAAATAGGGAAATTTCTTCGCTGGAATCGGTACGGGTGCTGTCTTCACGTTTAGCATTAAGCTTTGGGTTTCTGGATGGGAATTACTATGAATTAATATCTCCCGCTCATACAGATTATTTGCCATCAGCTTGCGCGTATCCACGGTAATTTTGCACAGCACTTGATTGCTGACAAAATGAGTTTGCTCAAAGTAAATCCATTCATGAAAATCCGGCGTGTGAGGCGGATCACTCAAATGAGGGGCGATTTGCCACCGACTTTCTAATACCGTATCGGGAACGGAGTTGGTTAGAACAACCTTTTTAGTTATCTTTTCCCCTAATTTCTTCGCCGTAAACTCTAAACACGGGACATTGAGATTTACCTCCGGCACTCGAATCACATAAATCGGGTTCAGCGCCTCTAAAGCGGTTTCCGCATCCAGAAAACGGTCTTTCGGTTTCAGTTCCACCATTCTTTGCAGCCATTCAATCCACCGCAAACTCAACCGAGGAACCCGATGTTTAAAATTAATCCGATAGTCTTCATCAATCAACTGACTAATATCGGTTGAAGCAATACCTGTCAGCAAACAAATCAGCGTTGCGCCTAAGCCATAGAGATCCGAGGCTTCACTCACTTGTTGATTAAACAGCAATTCCGGCGCGATGAACCCAATTGTCCCCTTCGCCACACTACTCATGGCAATTTCACTCCCGCCGATATGCGCCAAGCCAAAATCAACCAGGTAGACATTCAACTCATCATCAACTAGGATATTTTCCGGTTTAATATCCCGATGACTAATTGGCGGAATGCGATTTTGTAAATAAATGAGAATATTGAGTAATGAAACAGCAATTTGCTTAATCTCAGCGGGATCAAAACTACGCCGCACCGCTAAAGACGCGGCTTTTTTATAATCCTGGACTAAACAAAACCCCGTTTCAGTTTGAAATGAATCCAAATAACGGGGAATTCCTGGATGATTCAAGCCGCGTAACACTTGAATTTCCCGTTCGATGGCGTCATAATCTGACCAATGTGCCTCACGTTGGGCAAACTGAAACTGTTTAATCACAACAGGTTCTTTCAGCGTTCCCTCTGACGTCAGGGGCGGAATTGGCACCGCCAGGTAGGTGACTCTCCCACCTGCGCGATTATGACCTAATTCTCGAACAACCCTGAAACCGTGGCTGGATAAGTCTGGAAAATTACTCATGAGGTAAGTCAAACGTCAAACGTTAGCTAGAGACGTGCCATGGCACATCTGTCAAATTCAGATCTCCCTCTTCCCTTATAGATCCCCCTTGCCTTTCTCTTCAAAAGGTGAAAGCTAAAGAAGGGTTCGTTGTTGTTTGACAGGGAAGCCAGAGGAGGCTTCGCTTTTTTACACAGGGAAGCCAGATGTTGCTTATGCTTTTTATTCTCCGGGGACTAGGGGGGATCAGTCTTATCCAAGCAGTATTGACACCAATTTTTGTTATAGGCACGAATTAAGATGTACGGTGTCTAGATGCTTACCTGGTATTGTATCGCGTCGTTATGGGAGCAGAGGGAGCTGGGGAAGCAATGTAGAGACGTAGCATGCTACGTCTGGGAGCAATGGTATATTTTTCCTGACTTCTCCAACAACCAACGCTACAGTGAAAAGAATATCGGCGAGTTTGAGAGTACATCCTGCCATGACTTATACGACTTCTGCTCAGACGTGGGATTTTAACGTTCCTACACCCTATCCCAGCCAAGACACAGACTTACTCAAGCAACTGCCTTTTGTACCAGGGTTAAAAGAACTGTTAATGTTGCGTCAGGTTCACGCTCTTGAACATGCAACGGTTTGGGTTCTGGCTGATTTAGCCAATGCCAACTATACGTCACGCCCTGGTAGCAGTCGTGCGGGTACAGCTACCACCGTGCATGAGATGGATAATGATACTTTAGGTGGTTTATCTACTGAACAAGGATTTTACCTCTATGGTGAGGTGAATGTATCGGACTTGAGACGTGCGGTTCCTCTGGCGTTGAATCGTCTCACCCAAGGGGAATGGAATTTAGCGGTACATCCTCGTTGCGGTACGAATCTCTCCGTTGGCATGATGTTAACGGCTGGATTAGCCCTCGGCGCTCATCTCCTCCTACCCCGTGGTCCGATTGAGCAACTGATTGGTTTAGGTCTAGCCACCGCTACAGCCACCCAACTTACCCCTGACATGGGTATTCTGGCTCAACGCTACCTGACCACGGCGATTCCTTTTAATCTGGCTGTTGAGGAGATTAGCGATACCTCCGATATCTGGGGACGATCGGCTTATTTCGTAAAGGTGCGATGGCGGGATTAGGTTCAAAAGGGTGTGGGGTGTGGGGTGTGGGGTATAGGGTGTCGGGTATGGGGTGTGGGGTATGGGGTGTGGGGTGTGGGGTGTGGGGTGTGGGGTATAGGGTGTCGGGTATGGGGTGTGGGGTATGGGGTGTCGGGTATGGGGTGTGGGGTGTGGGGTGTCGGGTATGGGGTGTGGGGAAACAGAAGCAGGTCATATAAACTTCCCCAGCTTCCAGACGCGCCATGGCACGTCTCTACATTGCTCCCCCAGCATCTGCCCTATCCCCCTCTATATCTGGAAACTAGGGGTTTCTCAACTCATCTTTGTAATAAAACTTAAAATAAAGAGTAAGCAGATACCCCTGATCCAGTAGTACGCTGTAAAACTAGATTCGTAAGGGAAAAACTGATATGGCAGAAGTAACACGCGGCGCAAAAGTTCGGATTAAACGCAAAGAATCCTATTGGTATAACGATATCGGAACGGTAGCAACCGTAGACAAGAGCGGCATTATCTATCCTGTCATTGTCCGTTTCGATAAAGTCAACTATTCCGGCATCAATACCAATAACTTTGCGGAAAGCGAACTCGTAGTCGTCGAACCCGGGAAGAAGAAGAAGTAAGGGAACGGAATCACCCGAAGCCGTGCCTGAATTGCCGGAAGTGGAAACAATTCGCCTGGGTTTGAGGCAAATTACTTGTACCCAGGCTATTCAGGGTGGGGATGTGTTGCTCCCGCGCAGCATCGCCTACCCTGTTTCTGTGGCGGCATTTTGGGAAGGTGTGACGCAGACGAGAATTACCGATTGGCATCGACGGGGTAAATATCTACTTGCCCAACTTAGCCACTCTGAAGAGGGGGATGCTGGCTGGTTAGGGGTGCATCTGCGAATGAGTGGGCAATTGTTATGGATTCAGCAAAGGGAACCGTTACAGAAGCATACGCGAGTGCGCCTCTTTTTCCCCCAAGGACAGGAATTGCGCTTTGTGGATCAACGCACCTTTGGTCGGATGTGGTGGGTGCCGCCTGGGGAAGAATGTGACAGCATTATCACGGGATTGCAAAATTTAGGACCTGAACCCTTCTCGGATGCTTTCTCTCCAGAGTATCTGACGCAGAAGCTGAAAACGTCTCAGCGTTCGATCAAAACCGCCATCCTCGACCAATCCCTGGTGGCAGGTGTGGGGAATATCTACGCTGATGAAGCCTTATTCGTGAGTGGGATTCACCCTCAAACGGTTTGCGCCCGATTAAGTGTAGACCAAATTGAACGTCTGCACCAAGGGATTATTCAAGTCTTAAAAGCGGGGATTGAGGCGGGTGGCACAACCTTCAGCAGCTTCCTCAATGTCCAGGGTGTCAATGGTAACTACAGTGGAGTCGCTTGGGTCTATGGTCGCACAGGACAGCCTTGTCGCGTCTGTGAGACCCCAATTGAGCGGATTAAGTTGTCAGGGCGTTCGTCTCATTTTTGCCCAAGCTGTCAGTCACCAACGACCAAGTAAGATTTCAGTGTTTAAGCCTCAACCCAACCTACTGGCTGGGCGGTTGAAACCGCAGCTACACAAACAAAACCCGCCTGCGCGGGTTTCCAAATTCTTAATCTTGTGTTAGTTCTACGGCGCCTAAAGTTTTGAGTGTGGTTTTCTCGGCTTCGGTTAAACCTGTAACGCCCGTAATATTCATGCCTTCATAAGGCTTGTTGACTAGAGTTTTTAGACACTTGCCCGATTTCACATCCCAAACCTTAATTGTTTCATCATAGCTACCACTGGCTAAGATTTTACCGTCAGGACTCAGTGCTACCGACTGTACGCGATTTGTATGACCCTGTAAGGTTCTGAGACATTCTCCACTGTGAATATTCCATAGTTTTATGGTTTGATCGCTACTTCCACTAGCTAGTATTGTACTGTCAAGACTAATGGCTACTGAAGACACCTTATCAGTATGCCCTTGGAGAGTTTTGAGACATTTTCCTGTAGTGGTATCCCATAGCTTTATTGTCTGGTCGCTACTTGCACTAGCAAGAATTTTACCGTCAGAACAAATAGCCAATGACCATACGGCATGATTATGCCCTTGAAAAGTATTGATGCATTTACCTGTTTTTATATCCCAGGATTTAATTATACCATCAATATCGCAACTGAATAAAATTGTCCCGTCATTACTAATTAATACTGACCTAACTCTATTTGTATGACCCTGGAAGATGTTCAAACAATCTCCTGTAAGAATATCCCATAACTTAATTGTTTTGTCATTACTCCCAGTTACCAAGATGTTATTATTATGACTAATGGCGACTGCAAACACTGGACTATTATCTATTTGCAATGTTTTCAAACATTTACCAATAGAAATATCCCAGATTTTTGCTGTTTTATCCCCACTCCCACTCGCTAAAATTTTACCGTCAGTGGCAAGAGTGACTGAATCAATCCAATCTGTATGATCAGACAAAGTTTGCAAACATTCTCCAGTGCGGAGATTCCAAAGCTTCACTGTTGAATCTTCATTACCGCTAACAAGAGTTGTATGATCAGAACTGATGGCTACAGAATTTATCCAATGCTTATGTCCCTGTAATGTTTTCAGACATTTCCCCGTGTGAATATCCCAAATTTTTAATGTCTGGTCATGACTGCTACTAATTACAGTTTTGCTATCAGGACTAAAAGCTAATGAAAGTATTTCGCGGGTATGCCCTGGCAAAGTTTTTGTGCATTGTCCAGTCTCGATATTCCAGAGTTTAACTAGGGTATCACATCCACCACTTGCTAATGTTTTGCAATCTGGACTAATGGCAACTGACCGAACTCTACTTATATGTCCTTGCAAACTTTTCAAACATTTACCTGTATTTATATTCCATAGCTTTACAGTTTTGTCATCATTGCCGCTCGCTAAAATTGCACCATCTAGACTAATAGCTATGGACTGTACGTGGCTAGTATGTCCCTGCAAAGTTTCCAAGCATTTACCAGTGGCAATATCCCATAATTTAACCGTATGGTCAGAACTGCCGCTAGCTAAAATGCTGCCGTCACAATTTATAGCTATTGACCATATTCTACCAAGGTGTCCTTTTAAGGTGTTTAGGCATTCTCCAGTTGATGCATTCCATAATTTTACTGTCTGATCATCACCTCCACTGGCGAGGAGACTCCCATCTGAACTTATAGCTACTGTTCTTATCCGATTTGAATGTCCATGTAAAGTTTTCAAGCATTTTCCACTGTTTATATTCCAGAGTTTTACTGTCATATCGTGACTAGCACTAGCTAGGATTTGACCGTCAGGGCTAAAAGCAACTGAACTTACCCAATCAGTATGTCCTTGAAATATTAATATCTGTTGATTATTATCCACTTGCCACAAGCGAATTTTTCCATTCGCTTCGCCTGTAGCAAAAACTTGACCGTTAGGGCTATATGCTACTGATAAGACAAAACCAAATACTTTTGTAAAAACAGAATTAGCGAGATTGGTATTTGTACAATTGACATTACGTAGGCTGGCATTGCTAAAATCAGCACCTTTAATCACAGCGCGACTGAGATCTTTACCTTCCAACGCACCCTGATCAACCTTCACCAGTAGCGTCGCCGCATTCCCCCCAACATATCCTACCTCATCTTCACTTTTACCCCGTGTCGCTTCCAGAATTTCCTGAAGCGACGATTGATCTTTGGAGGTTCGGTCAACCATCGGTATAATCAAATCCATCACCGCTTTTGTCAACGGTGCTTGTCCTAATGTTTGACGTAATTGCGCTAGCGACTCACTCTCAAATCCCTTTAACGGCGCAATTGAAATTATCTCCCCTGCCTCATCCATCTGACGGTGAAAATAAGATGACCAGGTATAATTTTCAGGCGTAGCACTTGCCTTAATATCAGATTGGGCTTGAGCCAACTTAGTAAAATCAGCCGCCAATACCCCCAACTCGGCGGCAAACTTATACGCCACAAAAAACTCCAATAGGGATCGATGTGCCGGAGTATAATCGCCGTCCGCATTCCGAACTAGCATCGATTGCCCCATCATGTCATAATGCCAATGGTCTAAATCCTTTTCCTCCCGAACCACTGAACCAAATAACCGACGAATGCGATCGGGAAATTGCCGATAATTCAAACTCATCTGATCCGTTGACAACATCTCCCACGCCAATTCACAGAGAAAATAAAGCTTATCTGCCAACGATGTAAACGTGCGTTCGGCTTTAATATCCCGTTCCATCTTGCGCCACACCGCATACAAATAAACCCTGGACATATCCACAGGTTTACCTGCTTCAATATCTGGTAAGGCTTCCACTATTAAATCCGTCATGACTGGACGACGGGCTAAATCCAATAATTGCGGATTTTCCATCACCTTTTCAACGGTGGCAGGTTGAGCTTGAAAGGATAACACCTGACGGATTTGCTCATCCTCAAACTTTTCCAATTCCAGCACCTCAAACTGAGGCGTTTCTCCGGTTAAATTCGCCGTCGATGCTTGTAATTCCGCATTCAGCAACGCTCGTCCTTCTTTGGCTTCGGGAAAATGTTCGGTGCGACAGGTTAAAATAACTTTGCTTCCGGGTACGACTACCTTCGCCAATTCCCAGAAGTTGTTAATCATTTGCTGACGATCCACTTTGGCTGCCATTTCGTCAAAGCCATCGAATATGAGCAGCAATTTCCCCATGCGATTGAGTTGATCGAAAACTTTACTATTCAGGCGAATGTTATGCTGACTAAAAAAGAAACCCGCCAGAACATTCTCCACATCAACGGCTTTGGCATAGTCGCGCAGGGTAATCACTAAGGGTAAGCGAGGACGGGAAACGCCGCGTTTTTTTGCCTCCTGATACCGTTGTAATGCTATCCAAGCATAGTGGAAGGCAAACCAGGTTTTGCCTGTGCCAAATTCTCCTAAAATTGAGATATGCTCTTTGGTTGAGTCATCTAACCAGAGGTCAATATAGCCGTCAATCCAGCCATCGCGTTCATCGTAACGACTCACGGCAATTTGACGCTGGGTAATCGGATCAATCTCTGCTTTGCTGCAAGCTAATGGCACATAGTTTTTATCGATCTCGCGCCGTTTTACCTCTGTTTCTAACCAGTTCAAATACTCCCGAAAATCTGCCGCTTCATCCAATAATTCATCAAAGGTATAACAAAATAAATCGCGATTTTCCCGCGTTTCTACAGCATCACGGGCGGCGCGACTGATGCGACGTTGGGTGACTAACCAGCCTTCATCAGTGCGTTGAGTATCCACTGATTCTCGCAAGGCGGTGACATCCCGAATTCCGGCTTCTCCCTCAATCCCCCTGACCAAAATCCGGTCATATCCGCGTCGGGCGGGAATGTTGACAATCCATTCAAAATGTGCATTATTCCAGATTTGATAGGGTTCAAAGTCATAACCCAGGGTTTCAAACCAGCCCTTCATCTGCTGGGCTAAACCAAACGCCTGACAGGGGATTTCGGTGGATGATTCCTGGGCGGATAGCAGAGATTCTTGTGCCGCCAACCGTGCTATTTCGGTACGAATTCCGGTTAAGGTGGGGAGTCTATCCAGGCGTTGATGCAGGGTTCTCATCGATTTGTGTAAGGAGTCGATTTTCTGGTTGGTGAGAACGTCTGCTGGAGTGCGTGATCGCTTAGCAACTTCAATGAATACGGTAGCAAAGGCAGCAAATTCGCGCTTGGGGTCAATTCTTAATTCTCGGATTTCATCCCCCAAGGCGTATCCGTCGAGAAAGGCTTCCCCTTGGTGCAGGAGAATGGAGGGGTTATTGCGATCGAAGGCTTGGCGAAAAGCCTGTTGAATCTCGTTTTGGCGGAATAGTTCGAGAATTGGTTGGGGTTTGCCGATGCCGTATTCGACAAAGGCGTATTGATAAATGCTGGTAAAGTCAGGATGGGGATGTTCGGGATCGAGATTAAACTTTTTCAGGAGTTTGATGACGGTTTCGTCGCGTTCTAGCTTAGTCTTGAGTAGGGGGGCGGCTGGACGTGCGATCGCGCTGATTGCAGTGATGATTGGATCGAGGTTGATCGGGTTCACGGCGGTGGTTTTTTATGGGGGGGTGCGGGTTTAATTATTATTTTAAATAGGGTTAATGGTGGCTGTGTTCAGTTTATGGCGCTAAAGCGCAACTACAAGCGCAACTACAAGCGCAACTACAAGCGCAACTACGAACGGCAGTATTTAGTACAAGCGGGTCGCCCCTACACTCAGAGGTTAATTATGAGGGATAATGGCTGGAAAGCGTTGACTCATATCGATATTAGGGATAAGTAATGGCAGGCAAACTCAAAAAAGGCGCATTAGTGCGCGTAAATCGCGAAACGTTGGATAATAGTGTGGAAGCTAAAGCCAGTGATACTCGCTTTCCTCCTTATATTTTTGAAAGTGATGGGGAAGTGGTCGATATCCGGGGTGACTATGCCTTTGTCAAGTTTTATGTACCCACCCCGAACATTTGGTTTCGTCTCGACCAACTCGAAGTCACTAGCTAAAGTAGTAGCGTGACACGCCTAATTTGCTCCATTAGCCTGGTCAAAAATCCAGGCTTGCGCCCAAAAAAGCTGTAAAATTGCGCCATGTTAGCTGTGCCACGTTAGTTGTATCGTCGCGATCGCAAAAATCGATCTATAGCCATGGCATCTTCCTCGAATTTACCTATCGCTTGCAATGATCACCGCGTCACCGTGATTGGCGCGGGTCACGTCGGTAGCACCTTGGCGCACCGGATTGCCCAACGCAATTTGGCAAATGTGGTACTTTTAGACATTGTTCCCGGTATTCCCCAAGGCATTGCCCTGGATTTAATGCAGGCACAGGGGATGGATTGTCACAATCGCGAGATTATTGGCACCAATGATTATATGGATACCACCGGGTCGGATGTGGTGATCATCACGGCGGGTTTACCGCGTAAACCGGGGATGAGTCGAGATGATTTACTCAAAATTAATGCCAAGATTGCGGTGGAGGTAGCCGAAAAAGCGATCGCCCGATCGCCCGATGCTTTGTACATTATTGTCACAAACCCCCTGGATGTGATGACCTATTTGGTCTGGCAAACCTTAGGATTACCCCCATCACGGGTGATGGGAATGGCGGGAATGCTAGATTCTGCCCGTTTCCAAACCTTTATTGCAATGGAATTAGGGGTATCGATTACGGATGTCAGTGGGTTAGTCTTGGGGGGTCATGGCGATTTAATGGTACCCTTACCCCGTTACTCCACAGTGCGAGGGGTTCCGATTACTGAACTGATGGATGAGGAAACAGTTGAACGCTTAGTGGATCGAACTCGTCATGGTGGCGCAGAAATTGTGAATCTGATGAAAACTGGCGGGGCGTATTCCGCGCCTGCATCCTCGACTTGCGCGATGGTGGAAGCCATTTTACATAATCAGTCGCGACTTTTACCTGTGTCATCCTATCTCGATGGGGAATATGGTTTAAAGGATATTTTTATTGGTGTTCCTATACGGTTAGGATGTCGGGGTGTGGAAAAAGTTGTGGAACTTAACCTCACGGATACCGAACGCGCCGCCCTACATACGTCAGCCGAGTCGGTTCGTAAAAATATTAAGCGGGCGCAGGAAATGTTGGGTTAATTGTCAAAACACTGATTTCACTGATTTATTGGAGAGATAGGGGTGGGGGGATGAAAGATTAGTTACACTGATTACACTGAAACGTTAGTTCTTTATCAGCAGAGGATGAATATGTATACGGAATTGATATCATGTATCCTTTGTTAGGGATGACTGACATACGGATAAGGGATAACTATGACATACGCGATCGCGAATTCCCAAGACTCTCAGGTTAAGTCTCCAGTTTTCTCTGTCCAAGACTATTTGCTAAATCCCCCTGACCATACAGAATGGGTAGATGGTCAGTTGGTAGAGAAGCAAGGGATGACAGCCAAACATGGTCGAATTCAAGCACGATTAGCCCGATATTGGGGAAATTATAAACAGGATCAGAGCCTAGGCGGAGATGTTTACACGGAAACGCCATGTTGGACAGGAGAACGAGGGTGTCGTCCCGATGTGTCTTATCTAACCCCAGAACTGGTGGAACAATTTGGCGAGTTTACGGTTTTATCTCAAAGTTTTCCTTTAATTGCTGAGATTATTTCACCAACAGATGGGGCGGAAGAGGTTTTTAGTAAGGTTAAAGAGTATCTGCGATCGGGGTGTCAGGAAGTTTGGTTAGTGTTTCCGGAAAGTCAGTGGGTTTTGGTGATTACACAACAGCAACAAGTTTTATTTAATCAGGGTGATGTTGTCAGGACGCAACAGGTGTTAGAGGGGTTTAGTGTGGCGGTTGATGATTTGTTGGCGTAACACCCATGCTCTATTATTATTTCACTTTTTTTTCATTCTTGCCTACTTATAATATTATATTATGTCCGGCAAATCACCCATGATAAAAATTTCTCCGCGTCTTCGAGTCTCCGAGTCATATCATGTCCGTCCAAACAATCATTATTCCCTTGTACCTTGCAACCTTCCTCCTTCCCTTCTGCCCTCTGCCTTCTGCCCTCTGCCTTGTCTTAACCGATAGTGTAAGTATTCCACCGGACATGATATCAGTCCTAATTATGGGTGTTCAAGCGGACATGATATGACTCAGTGGGTGGACACAATTAAAGTTAACGGTTGAGATTAGGGAACTGCTTAACAGGGAACAGTAAGGGTTTGAGGGCTTGATCTAGGGTGGAATGTTGTCGGCAAGACTCGGAAAGAGTTACTATAGCGGCTTAAAAATCGTTTACGCTGAGGGGTGTAACCCCTTTTTTATTACTTCGCTCTACCCGGTTTCCTACCGATGCAGCGTTTCGTCAGGGTCTTGAATATGACTACCACCTTAGCCTATAACTACCAATTTGGCGGATGCCTCCCCGCCGATTCTCCCACCTATGTGTGGCGACAAGCCGATGTTGAACTTTATGATGGGTTAAGGGCTGGGGATTTCTGCTATGTCCTCAACTCCCGACAGATGGGGAAATCTAGCTTGCGGGTGCAAACCATGCGCCGCTTAGAAGATGCAGGATTTGCTTGTGCGGCGATTGACTTGACTAAGATTGGATGCCAACATCTCACCCCAGAGCAATGGTATGCTGGTTTAGTCCGTCGCTTGGTGATTAGTTTCAATCTGACCCAACGATTTAACTTACGTCGATGGTGGCGCGATCGCGATTTCCTTTCGCCCGTACAACGCTTCAGTGAGTTTATTGAACGTATCCTCCTTCCGGCGATTCCGCAACCGATTGTTATTTTTATTGATGAAATTGATACGGTTGTCAGCTTAAACTTTCGCGTCGATGACTTTTTAGCTGCGATTCGTGCCTGTTATGATAGTCGTGCCGATCATCCCGCCTACCAACGCCTCACATTTGCCCTGTTGGGTGTTGCGACTCCCTGGGAGTTAATTCAAGATAAACATAGCACCCCATTTAATATTGGTCGGGCAATTGAACTGACAGGCTTTCAATTAAATGAATGTTTACCCTTAGCCCAAGGATTAGCCGCCCATGTTAACTATTCTCCCGCCATCATCCAAGAAATATTAACCTGGACAGGGGGTAAACCGTTTCTCACCCAAAAGCTGTGTCAGATTGTCTTGCACCAAGCCGAACTCTGGTTACCCACGAAGATTCCCCAAGATAAATCCCAAATTAGCGTGTGGATTGAACAGTTGGTGCGATCGCACATCATTGATAACTGGGAAGCTAAGGATGAACCCGAACACCTGAAAACCATTCGCGATCGCCTATTACCTAACCGTGCCAGTACCCGTCAACTTTTAACACTCTACCAGCAAATTCTCGATCAGGGAGAAATCCCTGCCGATAATAGTCCCGAACAACGAGAATTGCGCCTATCAGGATTGGTTGTGAAACAGCCTATTGGGGAAAACTACGCCCAGCCTGTTTTGAGGGTCTATAACCGCATCTACGCCTCTATTTTTAATCAGGATTGGGTAACCAACGTCCTGAATAATCTGCGCCCGTATCACTCGGCGATGATGGCTTGGTTTGCCAGTGGGTGTCAGGATACATCTTATTTGTTGAACCGAAATCAATTACAACAAGCCTCAGTTTGGGCAAAAGGGAAACGCTTAAATCAAAAGGACTACCAATTCCTACATGCTAGTCGTCAGCAGGTTATCGCTGGTGTTTATCGGGGAAATCGCCACCCTCAGAAACAATTGGAGACAACATCGACAACAAAACCCTCTCCCAAACCTACGCCGCCAGAATTCTTACCAACGTCTCCGCCGCGTTCCTTGAGTGCCGACGAGCAGATATTATATGATCATTTACTCTATTGGGTACAACGAGAATCCCCCCAGCAACTCATCGAACGATTTGAACAACTCTTTATTACCGCGAAAAACTACCCCGAACCCGACATTATCGCTGCCTTCCACCGAATTGTCCTCGCTAATCCCCGCCATCAAAACTTTACCCATATTCTCAATCGGTGCTGCCATATTTTGATCAACCGTTGGCAAATGCAAGCCAACCACGATCAGGCGATCGCGCAATTGGTGGCATTATTTGAAAAACCCTTTCAATCGGGGACAATTAGGGCAACGTCGGGACTATCCAAGCGATTGCGAGAACTCTTGCGAGTCTTTACTCAAAGTGAAGACTTTCAAACCCTAAAACGCTTGGTCAACGTTGTTGATCAAACCGCCGATGTGGATCGCCAAGACTCCAATCCCGCCCTAGGACAATTGATTTGTCGATACCCTTATTTATACACCCACGCTTTGCTAAGTTCAGATAGTTCCTACGAACATCAGCAAACCATCCGCCACATTCAAACTCAGCGTCAGTGGCAATTGGAAATGAATCTCTCTCAATATGTCACCTATTTGATCCGGCGAGTGCGACTCGCATCCAGTAAAACCCACACTTCAAACACCACGCTGATTAAACCCGTACCCAACCCGACGTTGTTAAGCGATCGCGAACTCTATTTCGCCCTGAAGCAATTTATGGGCAAAGTTGAAGGATCTTACTCCTACCGAGACTTAGCCCAAAGTTTTCTCAAGCAAAGTAATCAAACCCCCTCTTATCGGGCGTTTAAAGCCGATTTATATGAATACTTAACAGCGGCAATTGAACCTGCTTATGGTAAACATCAATTTAATCAACGTTTGGCGCAACACCTCAAGAATACGTTGCCAGATAGCGACTCGAAGCAAATAAACGACTTTTTACTGTTGAGAACCTGTAGTCAGTTGCTAAGTTTCTTAGTCAGCAGTCCTCAGCATCCAAATCACTATGTCTTTATCGATTTAATTTCTAACATGGGGTCGATTCGGACAACGGGATTATTACTGAAAGTGATCCTCCTCTGTAGCAAAGTTAAACCCGATTTAGAAAAGCGATTTTCGATTTTATTTAATCACTATGAACGTCAAACGATTAATGACATTTTTTGGTTAGTTCAGTCTCTGGAAAATCTTAATGTTGCTTTTGTGGTCAATTTTGGCAATATGGATCTGTCGCAGATTCAAAAGTAATTGTCATTTGTCAAGGAATAGGGAACAGGGAACAGGGAACAGGGAACAGGGAACAGGGAACAGGTAAGGTAGAATTTTGAGTTAACTTCCTCATCTTCCCCATACTCCATCTCTAAGTTGCAAGTCAAACTCATAACGAGTATGATTTATACGTAAACATTAAGATGCAGAGGTGTTATTGGCACGATGGTTGAGATTCGAGAAATTCCGCTACAGCAAATTCGCCGTCCCCTTCCCCGCGAAAATGACGCCGAAAAGGTACTGGAGTTGATGAAATCCATCCAGGAAGAGGGATTAAGAGAACCCATTGATGTACTCGAAGTTGATGGAGAGTATTATGGCTTCTCTGGATGTCATCGATTTGAGGCACATCAGCGCCTAGGTAAAGAAACGATTAAATGCCGGGTTCGCCGCGCCCCTCGTGCCGTCTTAATGCGACATTTAGCCTAAGAAGCATCATTTTGGGGAGGTGAGAACAGTTCATACTTTAGGATGATCTGTAACAGATAGTGAATTGTTTAAGATGGATCGTCGGTATGTAAAAAGGACTTGCAGTATGCCTTTAGCAACTGAATTCACATCTTACTTTCTGCTAAACTCTATGAAATAAAGGACTCAATCAGCTTTTCTGTTAACGTTATTTTTGGATCAAATTAGGAGATCACTATGCAAACGGCTGATAAATCTGCACCTGTCAATATTGGTATTTCAGAACAAGACCGTAAAGAGATTGCCGAAGGACTGTCTCGCCTGCTAGCAGACACCTATACTCTTTATCTAAAGACACACTACTTCCATTGGAACGTAACCGGACCGATGTTCCACTCGCTGCATAATATGTTTGAGACGGAGTACACTGAATTAGCGGTAGCAGTGGATGATATTGCTGAACGGATTCGTACTATTGGCTACCCAGCGCCTGGTAGTTATAGCGAATTTGCCGAACTCTCTTCGATTCCAGAAACCCGTGGGGTTCCGGAAGCCTCAGAAATGGTACGTTTACTGGTAGAAGCGAATGAAGCGGTGGTGAGAACGGCGCGGGAGGCGTTTCCGGCGGCTGAACGGGCGAATGATGAGTCTTCTGTTGACTTGTTAACTGAACGGATGCGGACTCATGAGAAAACTGCTTGGATGCTGCGGAGTATGTTGACGTAATTAGGGGCTGCTGAATAAGTCTGGTGGTGGGGAGAGGCAATAGGGAATAGGCAATGGGCAATGGTTTCAGGGTTGTGTAGCAAGCCCTAATTAGTTTGTTTGAATCAGGGCGGGTTTTGTTGTTCACTTATCGGTGGGGAGGGCGGGTTTTGTTGTTCACTTATCGGTGGGGAG
>NZ_JAVJUO010000059.1:0-40620 GCF_040220555.1 Coleofasciculus sp. C1-SOL-03 | reverse complement strand
CAGTCGGTCTGTCGGGGAGTAAGTCATGGGGCTGCTCTAGATAAGTGGCGAAAAACTCGTCAGAGTTGTAACTAGGAATGTCCTATTGTGAGGTAGGAAGCCTACTCCATAATCTTCGATTTGGTGTAGGAGGATGTCACTTGTCTAATCCTTTGGCAGCAGGAGTAGGACAGGGATCACCTCAAGTCCTACTCTTGATCGTCATTGGTCATTGGTCATTCGTCATTAGTCCTTTGTAAGGGTTTGCGGCTTGTTTACAAAGCTTAGTACGGTGCTGTTTTCTTTTTGCCTTCTACCTTGTCCTATGTTCCCTTTCCGATTTCCTCTAACGGTTTGGTAAGATAGCTTTCGCCAAAGTTTCGCCATTTCAACATGATCGCCTTGCCAATCCCGATTTATCTACTTGCGGCGTCAGACATCGGTCCTCTGTTGGGCAATGTTTGGCTGGATGTTGCCGTACTGATTGTGATGTTCGTGCTGTCGGGGATGTTTTCGGGTTCAGAGACGGCAATCACGGCATTAGATAATCTGAAACTGAGGGCGCTGATTAAAGACCAAGGTGATCCGAGTGGTATATTTCGCCTGGTTTTAGAGAAGCGATCGCGCTTTATTACAACGCTGCTGGTGGGCAATAATTTAATCAATAATTTTTCGGCAATTCTCACCAGTAATCTGTTTGCCTTGTGGCTGGGAAATGCAGGGTTAGGAATTGCGACTGCGGTTGTCACGTTTGTTGTCTTGATTTTTGGCGAAATTACGCCTAAATCCTTGGCAATTAATAATGTCTTGCCTGTTTTTCAGACTGTGGTTCGCCCGATCTATTGGCTCTCGCGATTTTTATCCTTTTTTGGCATTATTTATTTTTTGGAAACTATTGCCCAGGCAGCGATTCGCTTTTTTCAGGGGGGGATTGTCCAAGAGGGGGAATCGGTACGGGATCTGAAGTTAATGATTGAGGTGTTAGGGGGGAAAGGTATTCTGGATTTGGATAAGCATCAACTGTTGAGTAAAGCGTTGATGTTAGATAATTTAAGCGCTCGCGATGTGGTGAAACCCCGGATTGAAATGCGGACAATTTCCCACGAGGAAACCTTGCAAAATTTAGTGAATCTTTGTTTAGAAACTGGATATTCTCGGATTCCGGTTCAGGAAGAATCCAAAGATGAAATTGTCGGCATTGTTCACTTGAAGAAAGCGCTGCAGTATTTAAGAGTCGCCCCAGCCGAAGAAGGGGATATTTCCGTGACGGCGGCGATGGACCCACCGATTTATGTCCCAGAAACGAATCGAGTGGCGAATTTACTTAAGGATATGTTACGACAGCGTTTTCATATTGCCATCATTGTGGATGAATACGGCGGTACGGTGGGATTGGTGACGTTAGAAGACATTTTAGAGGAACTGGTGGGTGAAATCTATGATGAGAGCGATCGCCTGGTTCCGAATCGTTCTAGAAGCTGAATTGTCCTTTGTCCTTGGTCATTCGTAAAGGTTTGAGGACTATTTACGGATGGACGCGATCGCCAATGCTACTATTCAAACAAATCCTGTCTTTATAAACAAACTAAAATGGTAATCAATATCCTAAGCTGTAGAATTCATTCCAGACAATGTAGGGGCGGGTTTAGGGATTCAATGAGTAGACAAACCTTAAACTGAACAACGAAACCCGCCCTGATCCTAACCTAGCATACAGTCGATTAACCTCAAAAAAATCCGATTACATCGGGGGTTGATTTGGAATTGAGGTTATCGGTTGGTTTACATACTGGGGAAGGGCGGGTTTTGTAGAAAGGTTATTGGTTTGTCGGTTAATTTTGTCCCTAAACCCGCCCCTACAGAGTCCTTTCCATTAGATGAAATGGTTCGGATTTGGGTTATTGCTTCTCGTCTACCATCTCATCTAACATCTTTTGAACGATAGCGATTATTTGCCTCACTTCTTCCGCTTCGGGGAATTGGAAATGCTGCAATATTTCCATGGATTGTTTTTTTCTGCCCACTATCAACGACTCAAGCAATTTTACTGTTCTTCCCATGCCCATTCCCATGCCCATTCCCATACCTAGAACATTACCAATACTTTTATAGAAAAACGGGATTCTCCATCAACAAAGGTAGCATGACCTGTCAGATGCAAGACATCAAAGTACCCCTATTTGTTCAGCGACGGTGATAGTACCGCCAACAATCCCGACAATCGCGCCAATGGTGGCAATTGTACCTTCTTTATCCGGTTCGTCAGCCGTCTCCCAATGCCCTTCTAATTCCGGATGGGCGAATAAGGCTTCCGTTGCGGCGATCGCGTCTTGTCCTTGAATTTCAAATTGGATATCTGCCATTGATTCAGGTAGCAACTCTTACACTAAACTATAGCAGGGATGAGGGCGGGTTTTGTTGTGCATTCCTAAACCCGCCCCTACATCGCACGGCTTTAAATAAGCTGTTCGGCATTTAACTCTGTAATGCCAATAATGGCTCTCATTCTTGTAGTGCGAGCATCTTGCTCGCTACTAATACCCAATTTAAACAGAACTTACACAGGTACATTATATCTGGTGGCAATGGTGTGTTACGCTACGCTAAAATGGTGCGTTACGCTGCGCTAACGCACCCTACGGATAGAGGCTTCGCGTCAGACAAAATTAGGGGCTTTGTCACCAAGCCCCTACGGTTAAACGGCTGTTTCTTCTGACAACTGAACCTCTGGTTTCGGCAAATCTTGTGCGGGAATTGTTTCTACCCGTTGGGTTAAAAATGCCGCAATCACCATAAACACACCGCCAATCACTACCGCTAAGAGGCGATTATTATCCAGAAAGTTATCCATTACCCAACCAAATCCCAGGGATACGGCAATCTGAGGTAGGACAATAAAGAAGTTAAAAATGCCCATGAAAATGCCCGTGCGCTTGGGGGGTAAACCACCAATTAACATTGAATAGGGCAGGGTCAAAATACTTGCCCAGGCAATCCCCACTCCCACCATCGATAGGAATAGTAAATATTGATTGTCAATCACCATCAATGACATGAACCCTGCACCCCCGCAGAGGAGACAAAAACTATGGGTGATTTGACGATTGGTGATTTGTGCCATTCTCGGTAATAATAGCGAGACGACAAAACAAACTGCATTATAGAAGGCAATGCAAATTCCTGCCCATTCAATCCCATCGTTATAAAGTAATGATTGCTGGTTCGTCGCGCCAAAAATATTCCAGGCGACGGCGGGGGGAAAGTATAGGAAGAAACAGAACATTCCTAACCAGGTAAAACACTGCACCCACGCTAATTGTTTCATCACTGGCGGTATCTCTTGCAGCGCGATCCAGGCTTCGCGAATACTGTTGATTAAACCGCCTTTTTTCTCTTGCTGTTTCTCAAAGGCTTCTAGATTTTTCGGGGGATATTCTTCGGTGGAAAGAACCGTCCACAATACCGTACCAAAGAAAAAGGCAGCCCCAATATAAAAGGAGAGTTCCACGGTTAAGGGAATTGCCCCTTCATGTCCACCCAGGGAGGGAATATGAAAGACGTTATTTAAAATCCAGGGTAATGCTGACGCACTCACCGCGCCTAAGCCAATAAACAGACTCTGCATGGCAAATCCCATCGTTCGTTGGGTTCTCGGCACTAAATCCCCGACAAACGCCCGAAACGGTTCCATGCTAATGTTGACTGAGGTATCTAGAATCCAGAGTAATCCGGCTGCCATCCACAATGCCGATGAATGAGGCATGAGAATCAGCGCCAGTGTACTTAAAATAGCCCCAATCAAAAAATACGGTCGTCGCCTACCCAGAGGTCCCCAGGTATTATCGCTCATATTGCCAATAATCGGCTGCACGATTAACCCTGTCAGGGGAGCGGCTAACCAGAGAATGGGAATTTGATGGGCATTAGCACCCAGATACTCGAAAATGGCGCTCATATTTGCCATCTGGAGTCCCCAGCCAAATTGAATGCCGAAGAATCCAACGCTCATATTCCAGAGCTGCCAAAAATTTAACGGTTGTTTTTTCATCACAAATCAGTTGTCTGACGACAATCGGCGATCGCTCATCATCATCTGTTCAGGTGAATCCTCCTGTATAGCCCGATCGCCGTTGATCATTACCGACTTTCTACAGGAACCTCCAATGATGAGGGTAATTTCTTCACTAGCCGATACTTATCCGTTTCCCGCAGGCGCTGACTCAAAAATCGACAAATCTCTAATACAATATGAGGACGTTGAGTAATCAAACTGATAAAACGGCTTTTCTCTAACTTGAGCAACGTACAATCCTTCACTGCGATCGCACCGTCCCAGTGCGGCGCATTATCAAATAGTGTCACCTCCCCGAAGTGTTGACCTGCTGATAAGTATTTCAGATCACATTGCACTTCGTCCATATCCTTGACCAAACGGACACTCCCTTCGCCAATAATATAGAAGTGGTTGCCCCAACTCCCTTCAGTATAAATGGTTTCACCCGCCAGAACATGCTCTTGTTCTAGGGCTTGGTCGATCAGAAGCAGTTCATCGAGGGATAAATTTTTGAACAGAGCAACATTTTTGAGTAAGAGTAGACGACTCATAAAGAAATCCTTGAGTGACGGCTGCTGATCAAGGGGCTGGAAAATTTGCTGGACTACGGCTTTAACTAAAGGGTCTGGATCTTTCATTAAAGCAGAAGGCACTCCCGCTAAGGCAATCAACGCGCCAATCTTAATCCAGCGATCGCGCGATTCTAGGGCTTCTAACAGTAGCTGATATCCCTTGGTTCGCATCCATTGAGAATTAACCCGAATCCGAGTTCCAGGTTGATCATCACTAATCAATTGTTCCAAAACGGGCATCAGGGGAAGCACAAAGCGGCGATGACTCAACGACGCCAAGGTTTCAATCGCATTGGCTAAATCCCGCGAATCCGTGGAATAGAGCAGCCGTTGCACCACATTAACAGTACGGGAATGACCCAGACAGGAGAGAATATAGAGAACCCGTTGAATCAGCCGTTGATGATAATCCGCGATCGCAATGGCTAGAGGTTGCCAACTGGGATTATTTGGGGGAATCTGTTGTTGCCATTGACGGCTGTGTGTTACCTGCTGAAAATCTGGACTGAGATACTCGAACAGGATATCACTTGCCTGTTTCGTCCGCACTTGACCAATGGCTGCAATTGCCGCATCTACAATATCCGGATTAGACGAGGATAAACTATCTTGGGCTAACGCCAACCCCTGTTCCCCATACGTCGCCAGCGCCACCGCTGCACAACGACGCACTTGCGGGTGAGGATCGCCCAAACCAATTGCTACATAGCGCAACATCCCTTTACAGCGGGTAATTCCCAATAAATTAAACGCCGCCGCCCGTACCAACGGATCAGGGTGTTCTAATTCCAAGACAGCCAATTCCGCCAATTCCCAATCCCCCGGATGTGCCAAGGTTGCCAAGGTTTCTAATCCCTCCCGTTTCACCTCTGGGGTAGCATGGGTGAGAATCTGCTTCAGGGGGGGAATTAATTCCGGATTACCACTACAAGACACCACCCGCACAATTGCCTGTCCCGTGATACTATCTAAATCCGATTGCCATAACTGTTCGCAGGTGGTTTTAATTTGGGGATTACTAATCACCCCCATTTGAGTCGCCGCAACTGAGGCTAAGAGGCTGACTTCCTGACTAATATCCCCCAAGCGAGAGCGGAGTTGTTCCTGTTCCAAGGGCTGCTGATTGGCAATTAACACCTCTAACGCCGTGGCTCGCACCTGGGGGTTTGGGGCGTCTAACAGCCGTTCAAAGTGATGAATTGTCTCTAAATCGGGTTTATGACTAAACAGTTTGACAATCCCGCGTCGGATACCCGGATCGGTTTCCGGTAAAAGTTGCTGTACATCGGCGAAAAATTGACTCGGTTGTCCCAAACCCGCTGCTAATTCTAGTCCTTTAATTTGCGTGTACTGTTCATCACTGTGGAGCAAGTCGTGAATCATTGGACTGGATTGGGGCGGTAATTGCATCAATCCTTCACCAATTTCATCCAGATTCACCGCATCGGAGCGTAACATGACTTCTAAACATTGGACATAGCTATTGCCTAAAAAGAAGCGCACCACCAGCAATAGCCCGGTTAAACTAATGCCAATCCAAATAATCTGCTCTAGGGTGAGAAAGGATTGAACAATCCATAACAGTCCCCCAGCCAACGTCAATCCCGTGGCATAAAATAAGCCATCACTGAGCGATCGCACTCGTCCCATGAATTCCGGAGGGACGGCATTATAGTTTAATTGATGGACGGGTAAGTTAATCCCTTTATACAATCCATCACTATTGACATTGGTCGCGATCGCGGCTTTTAAATTAAAGTTAAACGCAAGTCCCAGTAAACTGGCTAATGTTGTCACCGGATAAACCAAATTCATCCGCCCTACGCCTAATCGTTGCAACAGAGGGCGAGTGAAACAGTAGAGGATCACCATCTGTAGGATACTATTCGCCACTCTCAGCAATCCCAGAAAACTGGTTAATTCTCGGTCATTGGTGAAGGTTTGGGCATAAATGCTTAAATATTCAAACTCTGACGTAATATAGATGATCACTAACAGAAAGCTACTACTTGCCAAAAATAGGATAATTGGGTAGCGCTTGACTAAATCCGGAAACGTCCGTAACGCTTCAACTAGGTTCACCGGGGTTTGACTGCGATTTGTCTCGATGCGCCGTTGAGAGCGTTCCAGATAAATCAGTTGCGCGATCGCCACCGCACAGACAAACGGTAAACTCAGCAGCATATCTTCCGTCGTGAAAAACTGGGACAGCAAACTGGTCAAACCGCCGCCCAACAGGATACCCACCGCCTGAGCCATCCCCATAAATGGCGCATAACGCTTGTACTCCAACGCCGTGAAATAATCCATCAATAGGTTGGGCAATAAGATATTGTTATACAGATCCCATTGGAAAAAAATCGCGATAAAGATAAGATAATAGACCCATAATGTATCCAAAGTGATCAACAGTCGCATGCCCAGCGCCATAGCGATGGCAAAGACCAACATATAGCGGAAAAGCTGGGGACGACTAAAACGGTCAACCACTTGGGAAAACACCGCATAAGCGGGCATGGAGACTAACCCAATCAGCACATAAAAGAGCGGTAGATTCTCTGATCCCGCATTACTCAGAAACAGGGAATTGGCGATCGTCATCGCCAAGATGTTATAGGTGAGAATCGTCACCCCGATAAATAATAAATGAGCTAATCGTTGTATTTTCCAGATCGAAAGACCACAACGTTGCTCAATCAGTTGACTTAGCATGGGCGTTCGGGTTAAAAATGTTTTATCGTCCGGTTAAGTCTGGTTAGAGGTAATTGCTTTGGGTGGCAGGTATATTTACACAACGTAACATAGTTGGGTGAGAATGCGATCGCGCCACGGCTCAAACCCATTTGTCATTGATTTCAATACACATCATTAGGGCGCTGATAAAACTCTTTGTGCAACGGCATCACTAATACCTTATCCACCCGATTGCCATCCATATCCATCACTTCAAACCGTAATCCTCCCCATTCAAAATATTCAGCGGCTGTGGGGATGCGACCTAAATGAGTAATCACAAAACCGCCTAAGGTATGATAGTTTCCCCGTTGCTCTCCCGGTAACTCGTCAATGCCAAATAGTTTGCGGAACTCTTCAATCGATAACATGCCATCAACTAACCAGGAACCATCCTCCCGCTGTACCGCCTGCAATTCATCGGCATCATCAACGGAGGGAATTTCACCAATAATGGCTTCTAAGATATCATTGAGGGTGACTAATCCTTGGATCACCCCATACTCATCCACCACCAATGCCAAATGGGGTCCTGATTGCTTGAATAACTCCAATACCTTCAGCGCCCTAGTGCTTCCAGGGACAAATAACGGCTGTCGCAAGCAACAGGTCAGATCCAGGGGATGACCCGCCAGACAATGGGCAAGTAAGGTATTGACTTGCACAACACCCAGTACATTGTCAACCCCTCCTTGACAAACCGGAAAACGAGTATGGGAACTATTCATCATCTTATGGCGATTCATTTCCGAGGAATCGTCTAAATTGAGCCAGACAATATCGGGACGAGGCGTCATCAAGCTACTCACCCGGCGATCGCCTAATCGGAATACTCGCTGCACCATGTCTTGTTCGACTTGCTCAAAGGTTCCGGCTTCGGTGCCTTGCTGCATTAAAATCTTGATTTCTTCTTCTGTCACCGTTGGTTCTTGAGAGGGGGCGATGTCCAACAGGTGCAGTACCGTTTCCGTGGAATAGCTGAGTAAATGAACCGCCGGGGCGGTGAGTTTTGATAAGCATTTCATCGGTGTCGCTACCCCTGTGGCAATTAATTCTGGGTTGCTGAGTGCCAAGCGTTTAGGTACCAGTTCCCCGATCACCAAGGATAGATAGGTAATGGTTACTACGACAACAAATAAGGCGATCGCATCGGCGCGGGCACCCAAGAGGGGAATCTCCTTTAACTGAGTGGCAAGTTGTTCAGCGATTGTCGCCCCGCCAAAGGCACCGGCGAGGATACCAATTAGGGTAATGCCAATCTGAACCGTAGAGAGGAACTGATTCGGGGAATGGGTTAACTCCAAAGCCGTGCGAGCTTTAGAATTGCCTTGATTGGCTAACTGTTGCAGGCGCACCTTGCGAGCAGCGACAATCGCCATCTCTGACATAGCAAAGATACCATTGAGTCCGATGAGCAAGAGGATAAAGACAATTTCGCGAGAGACAGAGGACATGGGTGTAATGGCTGGGAATGAGAGAGAATGTATTTCTCAGGTTCTAGTATCAAGCATGACTTGAGTTCTGGCTTTTGACTGTAGAGATGGACTCAACCCGCCCTGAACTCCCCCAGGGTGAGCAAGGCTTCTACAATAAGATAAGTCGATGGATGACGGCTTGGGTTGTCTATTTCCAATAACGTGCGGTGAATCATGGCATTCTCTTCTATTATTCGGACTCTGGAACAATCGCCCCTGACGGGTGAACTCCTTGCTAAACTGAATCGTCAGTCGTCTTTGCACCTAAATGGGATTGCCCGTCTCCCCAAGGGATTGGTCTCATCGGCTATTGCCAAAGCCTCGGGGCGTAATCTTTTGGTTGTTTGCGCCACGTTGGAAGAAGCCAGTCGCTGGGCGGCGCAATTGGAGGCGATGGATTGGCAAACGGTTCATTTCTATCCCACCTCGGAAGCGTCACCCTACGAACCCTTTGACCCTGAATCGGAAATGACGTGGGGACAAATGCAGGTGTTGGCGGATTTGGTGGGTCATTCGTCAACGTCTGATTCAGGGGAGTCTGGAGAGAATTACTCGGTAACGGTGAACGGATTAGCCATTGTTGCTACCCACGCCGCACTTCAACCCCATCTACCGCCAGTCAAAGCCTTTGCGCCCTATTGTCTGACGATTAACCAAGGGATGACAGCGGATATTAAAGACATCGATACCCAATTAGCCCGCTTGGGGTATGAACGAGTCCCCCTGGTGGAAATGGAGGGTCAATGGAGTCGGCGCGGTGATATTGTGGATGTTTTTCCGGTTGCGGCGGAATTACCCGTGCGTTTGGAATGGTTTGGGGATGAATTGGAACAACTGCGGGAATTTGACCCCGGTAGCCAACGCTCCCTGGATAAAATTGGGCAACTGGTACTCACCCCAACTGATTTCAGCCCCATTATTACTGATGCCCTCAGTGATACCCAAGTCCAACAGGTGCAAATCCATCTAGAGGAAGAGGAACAAGCACTTTGGCAAGCAGGGGGACATCTGGAAGGGAGTCGTCGCTTCTTGGGGATGGCGTTTGATCACCCTGCGTCTTTATTGGATTATTTGCCCGATAATACAGTTATTGCTATTGATGAACCCGAACAATGTCGCGCTCATGGCGATCGCTGGGTAGACCATGCTCAAGATCATTTAGATACCTTAGCCCATCCCCTTCCCCCTCTGCATCGTCAATATGCTGAATTATTCAACACGCAAACCGCAGTCAGGGCGGGTTTTGATGAAACGTTATCATCAACAACGACACAAAAATCCCTAAACCCGCCCCTACACACCCAAACCTTACTCTATTTATCAGAATTAGCAGAAGCCACCAATGAGACGGCGGTGAATTTAGCCAGCCGCCCGATTCCCGCCACGCCACACCAATTTGCCAAACTTGCAGAAATTGTCCGCAGTGAACGCGATCGCAAGTTTTCGGTTTGGCTGGTTTCGGCTCAACCGAGTCGTTCGGTGTCTCTGTTACAGGAACATGATTGTCCGGCTCAATTTGTTCCCAATCCCCGTGATTATCCAGCGATTGATAAACTGCAACGTCAGAAAACACCTGTGGCGGTGAAATATTCCGGATTAGCGGAACTCGAAGGCTTTATCCTGCCCACGTTTCGCTTGGTTGTGATTAGCGATCGCGAGTTTTTTGGACAGCATACCCTTGCCACTCCCAGTTATGTACGCAAACGACGCCGTGCGGCATCCAAACAGGTTGACCCGAATAAGTTAACCCCCGGCGATTATGTGGTGCATAAAAACCATGGCATTGGTAAATTTGTCAAACTCGAAAGCCTCTCTCTGAATCATCAAACTCGTGAATATTTAGTCTTAAAATACGCCGATGGCTTATTACGAGTCGCCGCTGATCAGGTTGGCGTATTATCACGCTATCGCAGCGCCGATAGTCGTGCGCCACAACTGAATAAAATGTCCAGCAAAGCCTGGGAAAAGACCAAAAATCGGGTTCGCAAAACGATTAAAAAACTGGCGGTTGATTTACTCAAACTCTATGCCCAACGTAGTCAACGATCCGGTTATGCCTTTCCGGAAGATTCATCCTGGCAAGAGGAATTAGAGGAATCCTTCCCCTACCAACCCACGCCAGACCAACTCAAAACCGTGCAAGACGTGAAGCGAGATTTAGAGAGTGATCGCCCGATGGATCGCTTGGTTTGTGGGGATGTGGGCTTTGGCAAAACTGAGGTAGCTTTGCGGGCAATTTTTAAAGTGATTACCTCCGGAAAACAAGTCGCCTTCCTCGCCCCAACCACAATTCTCACCCAACAACATTACCACACGTTAAAAGAACGCTTTGCCCCCTATCCGATTCATGTGGGATTACTCAACCGGTTTCGTACCGCCCAGGAACGGAAAGAAATTCAGCGCCGCCTCAGCACCGGGGAATTAGATGTCGTTGTTGGCACCCATCAACTCCTAGGCAAAAGCGTCAACTTCCGTGAATTAGGCATGTTAGTCGTCGATGAAGAACAGCGCTTTGGCGTGAACCAAAAGGAGAAAATTAAAACCCTAAAAACCCAAGTTGATGTCCTCACCTTAACCGCCACACCGATTCCCCGTACCTTATATATGTCCCTCTCTGGTGTGCGGGAAATGAGTTTAATTACCACTCCCCCTCCCTCTCGGCGTCCGATTAAAACCCATTTAGCCCCCTATAATCCCGAAGCGGTTCGCACGGCAATTCGCACGGAATTAGACCGGGGTGGACAGGTATTTTACGTGGTTCCCCGAATCGAGGGAATTGAAGCGGTAGCCACAAAATTGCGGGAAACAATACCGGGGGCGAGACTGGCAATTGCCCATGGACAAATGCCAGAAGGGGAATTAGAAGCCACTATGCTTACCTTTAGTAACGGGGAAGCGGATATCCTGGTTTGTACCACAATTATTGAATCTGGGTTAGATATTCCCCGTGTGAATACCATCCTCATCGAAGACGCCCAGCGCTTTGGGTTAGCCCAACTCTACCAACTGCGGGGGCGAGTCGGGCGTTCTGGCGTGCAGGCACACGCTTGGTTATTCTATCCCAAACAAGAAACCCTATCCGACGCCGCCCGCAAGCGCTTACGGGCGATTCAGGAGTTTACTCAGTTAGGTTCTGGGTATCAACTGGCGACGCGGGATATGGAAATCCGAGGCGTGGGAAATCTCCTCGGGGCGGAACAATCGGGACAAATGGATGTGATTGGCTTTGATTTATATATGGAAATGCTACAAGAAGCCATTCGCGAGATTCAGGGACAAGAAATTCCCCAAGTGGATGATACCCAAATTGACTTAAATCTTACCGCCTTTATCCCGGCGGATTATATTCCCGATTTAGATCAAAAGATGAGTGCCTATCGGACAATAGCAGCGGCAAATTCCCAGTCCGAATTAGTCCAAATTGCCGCCGATTGGCATGACCGCTACGGTCCTTTACCTACACCCGTTGAACAATTATTGCGGATTGTGGAACTCAAGCAGGTAGCAAAATCCCTGGGATTTAGTCGGATTAAACCCGAAGGGAAACAACACATCGCCCTAGAAACGCCAATGGAGGAACCCGCCTGGAAGCTATTACAAGAAAACCTCCCCGAACATTTGCGATCGCGCTTTGTCTATTCTCCTGGTAAAGTAACAGTACGGGGATTAGGAGTTCTCAAAGCCAATAAACAGTTAGAGAATTTAATCGACTGGTTAAGCAAGATGCAAGGAGCATTACCCGAAGCGGTATAAATGTTGAATGTGTAGGGGCGGGTTTAGGAAATCACGTTTCGCTATTGATGATAACGTTTGTACAAAACCCGCCCTGACCATAAGACAAATGACGAATGACATAAGACAAATGACGAATGACCAATATAATCGCTATTATTAATGGAAAGGGAGGTGTTGGCAAAACCACAACCTCAGTCAACTTAGCCGCCGTACTTGCGGAAAAAAAACAGGTTTTATTAGTGGATAGTGATCCCCAAGGTTCAGCCAGTTGGTGGGTAGAACGAAGTGAGGGAGAAATCGGGTTTGATGTCGCCCAAGAAACCAATCCTCAACTCTTAAGTCGTCTAAAAACCCTGAAAGACTACGCAATAGCCGTTGTGGATACACCCCCCGCCCTGCGTTCAGACGCCTTGACTGCTGTAGTCGCGATCGCAGATTATATTATTTTACCCACACCTCCCGCACCGATGGACTTAGCGGTTTTAATGGAAACAGTACGACGGGCGATCGCACCAGTAGGAACCGCCCATCGGGTATTGTTAACTCGGGTAGACTCTCGCAGTCGCCGGGAAGCGTTAGAGGCGCAAACCACACTCCGGGAACTCGGTGTTCCCGCATTCCGAACCTTTATTCGGACGTACAAAGCCCACGAACGCGCTGCATTGCAGGGGATACCGATTACTCAATTGGGCGGAGAAAATGCCCGTGAAGCCCAAGCCGATTATCGCCGGGTGGCGGATGAACTACACCATCATTGGGGGTGCTAATGACCAAAAAAAAGTTAACGGATTTACTACGGGAAGAGGTGGAAAAATCCCCATCTTCCAATCAGCAACCTATTGAAGATACTAACGAACCGAATACAGAAACAGAGGACGAATCAACCATGGCAACTCGCCGGAGAACCAGTACCAGTAAATCTTCAACTCCCACCAAAGCTGACCTTGAAGCCACGGTTGCGGAATTGAGACAGGCACTTGAAGAAGCCCAAAAACAAGAAACCACTGTGGTTAATTTAAAAGATAGTTTAGCCCAAGCCGAGCAACGAGAACAGCGGTTAAAGGAACAAGTTACGGATTTAGAAACCCAATTGCATCAGCAGCAAGAAACCGTTGAAAACTTACAAAGTGAGTTGAAGAAACTCGACCATTTAAAGAGTGAATTTGAGGACGCCAAAAAAGCGGCTGTTCAACTCGCCCAAGCCAATGAGAAATTGATGCAAGAAGCGGAGAGTCTTAAACAAGAGAATGAATCGCTTAAAGCCACTCAAAAGCGACCGATAGAACCCACGCCACCCGTTGAAACCAAACGTCCTCCCGCTAGATCTCCCGCCCGCCCTCTCGGACGACCGATTCAAAAGGATAGCGAAAAGCCGGCTGATTTTGCCAATAAGACGTGGTTACTGTGATGGTTTGGTAGTAAGGGAACTTTAGCCTGTCCTTCTTAAAGACCGACTATATTTCTAAGTTTAGTCCATTTTAATGGACTTAAGCTATAAGCCAAGAACTTGAGTTCTTGGTGGGTGTTGAGACTTATTGACAAAGGTGAAAACTATCAGTTTCAACGGGGTCAGGGCGGGTTTTGTTGCTCAGTTGTCGGCTGCTTAAGTCGCGTTACTCCCTAAACCCGCCCCTACAGTACCTCAACCTGTCCCTAACAAAGAACCTTTAACAACTTGCAAAATCCGTTCGGCGGCGTAACCATCCCCAAAGGGATTAACGGCGGTAGCCATCACCTGATACGCCTGAGAATCTCCGAGTAATTCACTGGCGACGGCGACAATTTGACTCGGATTCGTTCCCACCAACTTCGCGGTTCCCGCTTCTATCGCCTCTGGGCGTTCCGTGGTTTCCCGCAACACTAACACAGGTTTACCCAAACTCGGCGCTTCCTCCTGCAATCCCCCCGAATCCGTCAGCAACAGATAACACCGTGCGATCGCGCCCACTAATTCGCCATAATCTAAAGGTTCGGTCAAAAAGACTCGCGGATGTTTGCCTAATACTTGTTTCAGGGGTTCTCTAACCGTAGGATTTCGGTGTAACGGTAACAATAACGCCGTATCCGGAAACTGATCCAACAGTTGAATAAACGCTTGGGCGATATCTGCTAACGGTTTACCCCAATTTTCTCGCCGATGAACCGTGGCTAACAACACCCGATACTTGTCCCACTCTAACCCCGGAACCGGACATTCAGGTTCCTGCTTGGCTACCGTGAGTAACGCATCAATTACCGTATTTCCGGTTTGATGAATCTCGCCCACAATCCCCGACGTTTTCAGATTTTCCACCGCCTTCGCTGTCGGCGCAAAATTCAGTTGGGTTAACTGAGAAATTAACCGCCGATTCGCTTCTTCCGGATAAGGATTCAACAAATCATCGGTTCGTAACCCGGCTTCCACATGACCCACAGGAATTTTTTGATAAAATGCCGCCAACGTCGCCGCGAATGCGGTTGTTGTATCCCCTTGTACAATCACCAACTGTGGCTTAATCTCAGCAAATAAAGCCTCCAATCCCCGCAAACTGCGACAGGTAATATCGGTCAGCGTTTGCTTAGCTTGCATAATTTCCAAGTCGCGGTCAGGCTGAAGCTGAAATAGCTGCATCACTTGATCCACCATTTCCCGATGTTGACCCGTCAAAATCACCTGAGTCTTGAACAGATCACAGGCTTGAAATTGTTGGATCACGGGTGCAAGTTTAATCGCCTCTGGGCGAGTACCTAACGTAATACAGATTGTTGGTTCATTGTTCATGGGTCAGGGAACAGGGAACAGGGAACAGGGTAAGTTTAAGGATGCCACCAAATCTGATAAGCGGTCTCTAGAACTCTCCAGAGTGTACCATCATCACGTTCAGCCGTTCGACCCAATAGTCCCACTCGCCAGCGTTGAGGTAGGGCGTCTTTCCCATGTAACGCTCCCACCGCCGCTCCGACAATGGCGGCAATGGTATCATTATCCTCGGTATCATTAACAGCTCGCACAATTGCCGCTTCCGGATTAAGTCCTAAGATCATACCTTCAATCCGATTCCAGTTCATTGCTGGCGGTAAAGAAATCGGTTCCTGCTCAAATAAACGTCCCCAATTTAAGTCAATCTTCTTCGCTCTAAACAGCCAATGCAAAAGTTGAGTATTGTTGTTGAAATTGTGAGGATACTGTGTCATTCATCATACATCCTATTGTCGGGTTGTAGGGGCGGGTTTAGGGACAAAGGTAACTCGTCTAGTGATAACTTAACAACGAAACCCGCCCTGATTATCGTCAAGAACTTGTCCGGATAATAACCAAACCACAAAACCCGCCCTGATTATCATCAAGAACTTGTCCGGATAATAACCAAACCACAAAACCCGCCCTGATTATCGCCAATAACTGAACAACAAAACCTGTTTTTAATCATCAGTCCATCCAATTTAATAGCGAATTAATTATGCCATTGAATGACCAAACTCAGCTAGTATTAAACCAAATCCAACAATTAGGACTATCTCCCCTAAATGAACTTGACCCCACCCAAGCGAGAGAACAAGTAGCGCAGACGGATCAATTTTCCCATAAACCTGAACCTGTCGCCTTGGTGGAGAATCGTCTCATTCCGGGTTCTGAAGTCGATATTCCGATCCGAATTTATACACCCGCCGGAAACCCACCCTTCCCGATTCTGGTATTTTTCCACGGTGGCGGTTGGGTGATTGGAAACTTAGAGGCGGTGGATAGTATCTGTCGCACGTTGACGAATCAAGCCGGGTGTATTGTTGTTTCCGTTGATTACCGTCTCGCACCCGAACATAAATTTCCCGCCGCCGTAGAGGATGCGTATACCGCGACAGAATGGGTAGCTAAAAATGCGGCATCATTTCAGGGTGATCCGCAACGGATTGCGGTGGGTGGAGATAGCGCTGGCGGAAACTTAGCCGCCGTTGTCGCCTTACTGTCACGCGATCGCAATTTCCCCTCCCTAAGTTATCAAGTGCTATTCTATCCCGCGACTCAGTATGGCTTTGACACCGACTCCCATCGGCAAAATGGCAAAGATTACCTGTTAACCATAGAATTATTACTTTGGTTTTGGCATCACTATCTCTCATCAGCCACCGACGGACAAAATCCCCAGGCTTCACCGTTACTCGCGGACGATTTGAGTAACTTACCCCCAGCCCTAATTATCACGGCTGAATATGATCCCCTGCGAGATGAAGGAGAAGCCTATGGAATGCGCTTGCAAAAAGCAGGTGTACCTGTAAGAATGACTCGCTATGAGGGTACAATTCATGGCTTTATTGGCATGGCACAGGTGCTAGATCAAGGTCGAGAAGCCCTAGCCGAAGCCGCCGTCGCCCTCCAGTCTCAGTTCAATTAAAAACCCTTACATAAACCTAGCTGGCTTGGCGCTTCACGAGTATAACAAATGACGAATGACAAATGACAATCCCCGCCGTTAACTTTAATTGTCCCCACCTACTTACTGACTTCTGATTATGAAAATTGTATCACTTGGGTCTTCCGCGATCGCAGCCAGTGTGATCCTGTACCTCAACCCCGGATATGCAGCCATACTCAACACCTCGGTTCGCTTAGCCGGATTCTCCCCGGATAATCGTCATTATATTCATCTAGAAAGTTACCGGGATTCAGTCACAGAAGTTCCCACGGCTCATCTGCAAATTATCAATATCCCCAATAATTCCTGTGTCAGAAATGGTTGTCTGCGAACCAACTATGATCGCGACGCCTATAGTCTTAGCAATCAAGCGGCTGAAAACGACTTGCTGCAAGACACAGTAACCCTCCGACAAGATTTAGGACTAAATCGGCTGAAAGTTGGCATTAAACTCCCTGTCATCGATCGCACCCGTCAGCCAGATGACAGCGAAACTGTTACATTTCGCTTAAACAACCAGCCGTTACAACTGCGCCTAGAACAAAGGCGTATCCCCTCCGTGTTATCGGGAGGCACCTCTCCCGTCGAACGGGCGTCCATGCGCTTAATCATAAACTATCAGAATCAGCGCTTAACTCTAGGTAGTTTGAACAACTACCGGGATGCCGTGAAAGGCTATCGGATACGAGAGGTGCGGCTATCTCCTAACCGTAGTAATATCGTGGTTCTGCTAGATATGCTGCAACCGACTCACGAGGATGTCGTCAAAACCACGTTAGTGCAAAGCTTTTCTTTGCAGCCATTTGAGAATTAGTCATAGTGAATCCGGGTTGACTACCTCAGTTAGGGGTGCAGAATGGGGTGTCGGGTGTCGGGTGTCGGGTGTGGAGAATAGCAGCCAAAGGCTTTAGAAAGCAACTTGGTATCAGATGAGATAATCTGGATTGAGACTAGAGTGGCTACTCTCACTACTTTAAACTTATGTGTCTATAAGTTAGAGAACGAAAAGAAACATTAAAAAGTGTTGCAAAGGGTTGTACTTTTCTGAGAGAGTAGTAAATTAGTAATTGAAGCGAAAGAGAAAGCTTCACTGACAGATATTAATGTCACTTGAAAATCGAGAAAGGAGGGAAGGCTAAAACTCTGTTAAATCTAATATCTGTCTTATCCGAGACACAACTTCTAACAGCAACACTCAACGCGAAGACTGATACATCCTCTAACTAGAAATGTAGGGAGCAATGCATCTGAATTCCCGAATTTAGAGCAACTCTATTTAGTATTAATCATGGAGAGGAAGTCACTCAGAGAGCAGGTTGAGTGTTGTTGTTATGTATAGAAAAGTATAAGTATAAAAGATTAATTAGGGTTTGCTGCACAACCCGGAAACCCTTATATATCAAGAGTTAGAGGAGGTTTAAAGCCGACTAGAAGTGCAATACATACCTCCTGGATGGGTGAAAAGCTTGCACTTATAGGGAGACGAAAAGCACTACTGTTTCCTTCATCACCCTCTCACCCCATCTCCCCCTCACCCCATCTCCCCCATCTCCCCCATCTCCCCCAACACTTATTTAGCGTTTGACGGGAAACAGGTTAAGATTTGTATACAGGCGTTGGTTCAAATCACGCCGCCACATCAGCCGTCAACCTTGTTTCCCAATGACCCTTATCCGCGTTCCCCAATCCTGGGAAATTCCCGAAAACCAAATCACGCCTGAAGCCGTTTACTTCAATCGGCGTCGCTTTCTCAAAACCCTAGTCGGTGCGAGTATTCTCCCTATCCTGGGATGTCAAGCCTCCTCCGATGCACAAACCAATAAAGCCCTAGCCGCTACCCTCAATCAACCGACGGTCAAACCCCTTAACACCAATCCCGCATTTGCGAATGTTGACCGTCCCATCACCAATGAGTTACTGGCGGGACAATATAATAACTTCTATGAATTTGGCAGTGGCAAATCGATATGGCAAGCCGCCCAAGCCTTACCCACAGATGAGTGGAAGGTTGAAGTCACCGGATTGGTGAAAAACCCCCGCACCTACGATTTAGACGATTTACGCAAAAAATTCCCCCTCGAAGAACGCATCTATCGCTTCCGTTGTGTCGAAGCCTGGTCAATGGTATTACCCTGGCTAGGATTTCCGATGCGATTATTAATGGAAGAGGTGGAACCCACATCTAAAGCCAAATTTGTCCGGTTTACGTCTTTCGATGATCCTCAAATTAGAATCGGTCCAGCGTGGTCATTCAGTGGTAAACTACCGTGGCCCTACACCGAAGGATTAACGGTAGAGGAAATGGCGAATGACTTGGCATTTTTTGCCGTAGGGATTTATGGTCATTTTCTGCCGAAACAGCATGGGGCACCGATTCGAGAGGTTGTGCCATGGAAATATGGGTTTAAGGGGGCTAAGTCTATTGTCAAGATTGAATTTGTTGAGACTCAACCCGCGACATTTTGGAATACGTTAATTCCTTATGAGTACAAGTTTGAGGCAAATGTCAATCCGGATGTGCCGCACCCACGTTGGTCTCAAGCGACGGAAAAGTTTATTGGCAAGGGACCCGATTTTTCTTGGGAAAGACGGGAAACGTTGCCCTATAACGGCTATGGGGAATATGTGGCACAGTTGTATACTTGATGTTCAACAGGGGGTTAAAACTGTTGCCTGTTCCCTGTTCCCTATTGCCTCTCCCCACTACAAGACTTATTCAGCAGCCGCTAATTATTAACAAAATTAGCGATAATCGGGAAATGATCAGAGGGAAAAATTCCTTGCCATTTCCGATCATCAACCTTCAATTGTTCTAGCTGCACACGACTATCGTAATAAATCGTATCAACAGCCGCAAACGCCTCACCTGTAAACCCATGAATACTTCGCTGTTTTTCTAATTCAACACCTGCTAAGGCATCCTTGAGAGTAATAGAATTCGCTGATAACTCAGATAAGATTTTCCGGGGTAAGCTACCGGGTTCAGCATTAAAATCCCCCGTAAGGAAGAGATAGGTCTTGTCAGGATTGTGGTGAATCATGCGATCGCGGATTAGCCTCGCCCCCAGTTCCCGTGCCTTGGCACTGGTATAATCCAGATGGGTATTAAAACAGGTGATGGTTTTCGACACCTGCGCTACACTAAAGACTGCCCAGCTTGCCATTCGCGGGGCAGGATTTCCCCACTCAGGACTGATACTCCCAGCAATATCAGGCGTATCGCTTAAGAAAAAATCGCCATGATCCAGGCATTTAAGACGGTCTTGGTTATAGAAAATCGCACAATGTTCTCCTGTCCCTGTCCCTGTGCGATCGCCCCCAATACTTTGATAATTCGGTAAACGGCGGTGTAAGTCCAGTAGCTGGTGGGCTTTGCCTTCCTGTGTGCCAATAATATCCGGACGATACTCCTGGATTAGCGCCGCGATCGGATCACGCCGAATCCTCCAATCCTGGTTATCGGGATCAGGCTTATCATAACGGATATTGAAGGTGATGATTTTAATGTTCATTGGTTTGCCATTCGTCTTATGTCATTTGTTGATTGTTCATGGTTCATGGTTGATTGTTGATTGGTAATCATCTTCCCCATCTTCCCCATCTTCCCCATCTTCCCCATCTTCCCCATCTTCCCCATCTTCCCCATCTTCCCCATCTTCCCCATCTTCCCTGTTCCCGCCTATTCCTTATTCCCTATTACCTATTCCTTTTTGCTGATTCTTGATGTTCACAACTCAAATCGAATCTCTATATAACATTTAGTTAACTTATGGTTAAATTAAGGTTAAGCTTTTGCTAATATAATAGAAAGTAGAGAATTAAGACAAGAGGTGAAACATGGCACAGTCCGCATTATCCGATTCCGCACAGGTCAGTAAGCAAAAGTTTCTTTACCCTAGATGCCGCTATTACGGCAAGTTTACACCAGAGGATCTAGCCTTTAATGACAACTTGCAAGAGTTTGCCCAGAAGGTGTCCTATATTTCCGCCCTAGAAACTGGCGGCAAGATTTCCTCTGAACAAGCCTATCAGCAAGTGCAGTCACTCTGGAAGCAATTGAAACATAGTAAGGAATCCTTGGGGATTGGTCAAGCTAACCCCCCCAAAACCTAATAGATTGTGTATAAAATGGTCGTTTAAGAAAAACTGTGATACAAGATGCTGCCATTCTAGTCATTGAAGATGAAGAAATTTTGCGGGACATTATCCTTAATGTCTTACAGGAAAAAGGGTATAAGGCAATTGGCACTGGCGATTCTCACAGGGGCTTACTCTTAGCCAAAGAGTTTGTCCCTGATTTGATTTTGTGCGATATTCGGATGCCAAAGTTAGATGGGTATGAAGTTCTCAAAGGTTTACGCCAAGATTCAAGGACTACAACGATACCCTTTATTTTTATTTCGGCAGAAAAAAGCCAAACTGTTAGGCATCAATGGCAAAAGTTTGGTGCGAATGGTTATCTGGCTAAGCCTTTTACAACCGATGAACTCTTAACAGTGATCGCCAATCATATCAATTTTTATAAGTGAGGGCGGGTTTTGTTGATACGTTATCGGTGACAAGATAATTGAGTTCCTAAACCCGCCCCTACAATTGTTCCTAAACCCGCCCCTACAAGGGATCAGGATCTACACTGCGTAGTAGTGCTGACAAAATGTCTACCAGAAACAATGAACCGACGCAAGAAACGCTACTCGCTGAGATTTCTGATCCGGAATCTTCGTCAATCCCTTTCAGTATTTCGTTATAGCGGACAAGCCTTGAAGTTAGTGTGGACAACCAGTCACAGACTAACCCTGGTGCTAGCAATTTTAACCGTTATCGCGGGATTATTACCCGCTGCGATCGCATACTTGGGCAAATTGATTGTCGATACCGTGGTATTGGCGTCTCAGTCAGGATTAGCCGCCCATCGTTGGCTAGCGTTAGGCTATGTCGGATTAGAAGCGATCGCGGTTATGATACTGGCAGGAAGTCAGCGCGGTCAAACGGTTTGCCAGTCGCTATTGCGGGTATTATTAGCGCAACGGGTGAATGTGTTAATTCTAGAAAAAGCTTTAACCTTAGACTTACCCCACTTCGAGGACTCCGAATTTTACGACAAAATGACCCAGGCGCGGCGAGAAGCCTCCAGTCGCCCTCTGGCGCTAGTGACGCGAACCTTTGGACTGGTTCGGGATAGTTTGTCCCTACTCACCTTTGGCGGATTACTGCTGCAATTCTCAACTTGGGCGGTGGCGATATTAATCATCGCCGCCATTCCTCCCTTTATCGCCGAAACCCGCTTTGCTGGCGTCGCCTTTCGCTTATTCCGGTGGCGTTCCCCAGAAACCCGCCAGCAGCATTACTTGGAAACCTTAATTGCCAGAGAAGATTACGCCAAGGAGATTCAGCTATACCAGCTTGGCGCAACCATGCTACAACGCTACAACGACACCTTCAGACGCCTTTACCGAGAAGATAGAGATTTGACGATTCGGCGGGGATTTTGGGGGTATTTGTTAGGGTTACTAAGTACGCTGACATTTTATGGGGCGTATGCGTGGATTGTCATCGAAACCATCTTGGGTCGAATTTCCTTAGGCGAGATGACCATGTATTTAACCGTATTTCGCCAAGGACAATCTACCTTTTCTGCCATACTTACCTCAATTGGCGGGATGTATGAAGATAACCTCTATATTTCCAACCTCTATGAATTCCTCGAACAAGAGGTTCCCCAATCTCAGGGAACAGCCACTCAGGGGATAAAACCGGGGGATGGGATTCGGTTTGAGACTGTATTTTTCACCTATCCCGGCAGTCAAACCCCGGCACTAAAAGGGATTAACCTGCACTTAAAACCGGGAGAAAAGTTAGCCATTGTCGGCGAAAATGGGTCAGGAAAGACAACATTAATTAAACTCTTAACTCGTCTCTATACACCCGATTCCGGGCGCATTCTCTTAGATGGGGTAGATTTACAGGAATGGAAACTTGATACCCTACGCCGTCGGATTGGGGTAATATTCCAGAACTTTGTCCGCTATCAATTTACCGTAGGCGAGAATGTTGGCGTTGGAGATGTAGACTATTTGCAAGACGAAAATCGCTGGAAAAATGCAGCGGAGAAAGGTATGGCGAAACCCTTTATTGAATTAATGCCAGACGGATTTAGCACCCAGTTAGGGCGATGGTTTAAAGGAGGACAGGAACTATCTGGAGGTCAATGGCAGAAAATAGCCCTATCTCGCGCTTTTATGCGAACCGGTGCAGATATTTTAGTCTTAGATGAACCCACAGCCGCCATGGATGCAGAAGCGGAGGTGCGAGTCTTTGACCACTTCCGCACGATTACCCAGAATCAAATGGTGGTGTTAATTTCCCATCGTTTCTCCACAGTACGCATGGCGGACAAAATTGTGGTGATGGCGGGGGGAGAAATCATTGAACAGGGAACCCATGAGGAATTAGTGCAGCTTGGCGGACGTTATGCGCGGTTATTTGCGCTACAGGCGGCGGGATATCAATAATTTGTCCTTTGTCCTTTGTCCTTTGTCCTTTGTCCTTTGTCCTTTGTCATTTGTCATTTGTCCTTGGTGTTATTTAACAATTTGTTACGGTCGTTTTCCCTCAAAAGAGAGATGATGGTAAGGCACTATCTCGTATAGCTCAAATTAGAGTAAGTTCCCGACTAAGGAGGAGTTTATGTCATCAGTACGAGTCATCTACGCACCCCCTCCCACAGACTCTTCCATTCCCGCTTCCATCTTTAGCATTCAAATTAAGGACGATGAAGATGTGGAGTGGTATTGGACACAGTTACCGGATGGGAATCGGGTCGTAACAAACTACCAGTTGGTTAAAATCCGTCAAGATGTGCATAGTTTGTAGTAAGGGAACCTCAGCCTATCAAATTATCGCCGAGACCGCTTTCAGTGCGATCGCACAAGTTTCGTAGTTCGTAGGGTGGGTGAGGCGGGACTCAATTGTAAGACATAACCATTTAATTAGATATCCGCCGTAACCCACCAATCCTTAGCTAATACAGTTCGTAGTTTGTAGTAAGGGAACCTCAGCCTATCAAATTATCGCTGAGACCGCTTTCAGTGCGATCGCACAGTTCGTAGTTCGTAGTGGACTGACACAGCTAAAATGATGGAATAGATTTCACCATTGAATCGGGCGCACGCCATGCGCCCCTACGGTTTCCGGGCTTCCATTCTAATTCATCTTGCTTAGGTGTACCACACCGCCATCTTAATTAATTAGATATCCGCCATAACCCAGCCATCCTCGGCGCTAAACCGTTAACTGTTGGAATGAAAAGGATTTTGGCGACTAGAAGTCGCAGCTACACTTGACTTGCGTCCGCCTGCGCGGACTAGCTTATAAAGGGGGTGGCTAACCCGGATTTGGTATAAATTGTGTAGGGGCGGGTTTCACAACTATCTTTTCGGTTGTAACCCGATGTAACTAAACCCGCCCCGATTCAGCTTTTTAGACTTTGAATAAATATGCCATGAAAGTCAAACTAACACCGGAAGGACAAATTAGAATTCCTGCCCACATTTGCCAAAAACTAGGACTTCAAGGAGGAGAGGAAATATTACTGCTCCTAGAAGAAACTGATCTAAAATTGCGAATCATTAAGCCTAAGCGACTTAGGGAATTTTACGGCGTCTTACCTGCAACTGTTCCTTATCCCGGTAAAGAGGCAATTCGTCAGAGTGTCGCGGAAACACTTGCCCAAAAAACTCAGATTGAAAACTCATGACAGACTTATGGGTTGATGCTAATGTCTTACTCCGTTTATTAACCGGAGAGCCATCAGGCTTTGCTCAACGATCACTGAGATTAGTAGAACGGGCTGAACGAGGAGAAGTGACACTTACACTTTCACCTAACTTTTCATGGGAAGTCCAGAAACCTGAGTCGGGGCGGGTTTAGTCACATCTGGGTGCAACCGAAAAGATAGTAGTGAAACCCGCCCCTACACACTCAACACTAACGTTGCCTTAAATAACTGGCGTACCTGAATCACTTGTTAGAGTATTAGTATGCTCAACCCTATTTATCTGAATCAAAGAAATGAACGCCCTCCAAGTCCAACTCCCTGTAATTGGCATAGTGGGGATGCTTTTATACCAAATTCGGGTTAGCTACCCCTGTTATAAACCAGTCCGCGCAGGCGGACTTTGTTTGTGTAGCAGCGATTTTAATCGCCTCCTCAAAAGGCTAGGTGGCTAGGAAGATAAACTATCTGATTTATTGGTTTTCCGGCTGACTCTCATCCTGATGAACAATCTGACGCAGATCCGTAAGTGGGGAGTCAGATGGCTCAAGTTTTAAATTATTTCGGCGATAGGTTTCTACAGCACTCTGTTCTTCAATATAAAATTCCAGATTAATTTTCAGTTTAACCTTTCCTTTTTTCCAGCGATCTGCACCTAACCTAAGAATTTCACAATCGATTCCCTGGCTAAACCATTTCCCTGAGTCATCATCACCTGTGGGTTTCAGAATAGTTTCATCGATAGTCACTCCATTATCACTTAAACTATCGTTGAATTTCGCTCCGATATCTGAAGTCAAGGATTGATTTAAAGCCTTTTTCAATTTATGAACTTTGTATGTATCCTCTCCAAACGACAGAACATCATTATCCCCACACTCTAATAAATAAAATTTACCGTTCATCTTACTCTCCAGTTGTCGTTGGCAAAATTCTCACTATAACTATCGCAAGGCTAGACATGCGATACCACTAGCTCGGATAATATGGGTAGACAAAACTCCCTGGCTACCGACTGAACTTCCTGATTCAGTCGTTACCCATTATGCGGCTTCATCACTTCAATGTCGCGAAGTTGACACTCTAAATTTCGTTGAATGCTCAGATCCTGTTACTCTAGACGACTATCCAGCGGTTGTCAATCATCCCCTAGATTCGCCAATCCCAAAAAGTATTTTTCTTCGGTAAAATAGCAAATAATTGCTGTGCCAAACTCTTCCATCCCACTATAGCTAGCCTGAATAAGTTGTGCAATACGGTGTACGATACACTGTACGACTGAATCAGATAATAGGAGAAGACAACGATGAAAAAATATGTTTGCACCGTTTGCAACTACGAATACGATCCCGAACAAGGTGATCCCGATGGTGGTATCGAACCCGGAACCGCCTTTGAGGATATCCCGGATGACTGGGTATGTCCCGTCTGTGGGGCGGCTAAATCGGATTTTGAACCCTTAGAATAATCATAACCCTGAGTAATGCAAGCACTTTGTCTCTTAAAATTGTCGTTATCGGTGGGGGTGCGGCTGGTTTTTTCGGCGCGATCGCATCTGCATCCGCCCATCCTCACACCCAAGTCATCCTGCTGGAAGCCTCGAAAACGCCTTTAACTAAGGTGCGGATTTCTGGTGGGGGGCGCTGTAATGTTACTCATGCTTGCTTTGACCCCGCCCTTTTGGTACAAGCCTATCCTAGGGGGGGTAAAGCCTTGCGTGGGGCGTTTACGCGGTTTCAACCCAAAGATACGATCGCCTGGTTTGAGGCGCAGGGGGTACAGTTGAAAACCGAAGCGGATGGGCGGATATTCCCGGTTACGGATACGTCGCAAACGATTGTTGATTGTCTCATCCATGCGGCTATAAGCGCAGGGGTTCAGATTCGCACCGCGACTCCGGTTAAATCCATTCGCTTTACTTCTGGGTTTCAAATCCAATTAAAAACTGGAGAAATTATCGAGTGCGATCGCGTACTTTTGGCGACGGGAAGTAATCCCCTTGGCTATCGCTTTGCCAAGAATTTGGGTCATTCTATCCAACCCCCAGTTCCCTCTTTATTTACGTTTACGATATCAGACCCACGCTTACAGGATTTAGCCGGAATAAGTGTGAATGATGTTTGTCTAAAACTACCAGAAGCCGGGAAAACTGTCAAGGAACAAACCGGACCCTTACTGATTACCCATTGGGGATTAAGTGGTCCGGCTGTCCTGAAACTGTCGGCGTGGGCGGCTCGATTTTTCCACGATTGTCACTACCAAACTCCTTTAGTGATTAATTGGCTTCCCCAATACAACCAAGACTATCTACGCCAGCTATTACTATCGGTTAAATCTCAACTTCCGCACCGTCATATCAGCACGAGTTGCCCAATTCCGATTCCGAAACGGTTATGGCAGAGTTTAATTAGCTATGTTGGGATTGACCCAAACAAACGTTGGGCAGAACTCTCGAAAAAAGCTCTGAATCAATTGGTTAAAGAACTGAGTCAGGGACATTATTTGATTCAAGGAAAAGGTGTTTTTAAGGAGGAATTTGTCACCTGCGGTGGGATAAATTTAAAAGAGGTGAATTTTAAAACTATGGAAAGTCGCTGCTGTCCGGGGCTGCACTTTGCGGGTGAAATCCTGGATGTTGATGGAATCACGGGCGGATTTAATTTTCAGAATGCTTGGACAACGGCTTGGTTAGCGGGTCAAGCAATGGGGACAATGTAGGGGCGGGTTTAGGGACTAAAATTGGTTGGTTATTGATAACTGAATAACGAAACCCGCCCGGTTCAATCTAGGGGCAAAATGATTCAGCATGTATATCTAACCTATCAGCATCGGAATTGTATTTTTTCAACGCAGAGGAGCGCAGAGGGGTACGCAGAGGGACGCAGAGGGGGTAAAGGATTTGAGGGGCAATTTTATAGAATTGATAATAAAATAAAATGACATTAGTCCTTTTGGGGATAAATTTAAGTTATTGTTTGGGCAATAAACGAACAATAAAGCTTGCCCTGCTTCACGTATAATTGCAAGGCTTGTGAAGCTCAAGGTTTGCTAGCCATAATTCTTGGAAAAAACGCTATACTATATAATCTATGTCTTCAAACTGGTGAGGATAGAAGTATGTATAAAATCCTAATAGTTTCTGCCCTAACTTTGATAACGTTTACAGGAAATGCCGTCAATAGCATAGCCCAGACATCGCCGCGATCGCCTGCATCATCTCCAGAAATAGATCCCGGATATTACATTGACCTGAATCGGGCGAAAAATCTAGCCCGACAAGCGGCTGAACGGATTAATGGTGGATTGAGGCAATATCGGGCGGAAGCGGCGATGCATGGTCCGGTACAAGATGCACCTTATACAGAAAATGAGGATGGTACTATAACATTTACCTTTAAAGGACGCCCTCCCGGTGCGACAAGGTTCACGGTAGAAACCAGCGTCACTGTCAATCAAACCAATGGCAGGGTTATGGTTAACTATAATAGACCGATTAGAAATTAATTGAATCCTTGGCTAAAAACGTTCATGGCTGAACCATGAACCATGAACGATTAACCATGAACCCTGACAACGATGAAATTTAGTGAACTGGTAGAAAAGCTTAATATAGACAGCGATCGCACGAGTTTATCGGTTAATCCGGATGGTGATCCAGAGATTCAGGGGATCGCCCCAATTGACCAAGCGACCCCCAGTACGATCAGCTATATTGAGGGGGCTAAGTTTGCCGCTAGGCTGAAAACTACCGAGGCGAGGGCGTTAATTTTACCCCCGGATGAAGGGTTACAACGACAAGCCACAGAACGCGGTATTGCTTGGATTGGCGCATCGGAACCCCGACTATTATTTGCCCGGGCGATCGCGCTTTTCTATCAACCCTGGAAACCTGCACCGTCCATTCATTCTAGCGCTGTAATTCACCCAGAGGCGCAGGTAGGGGATGGGGTTTATATTGGGGCGCATGTGGTGATTCAGGCGGGGGTGAGGATTGGTGATCGGGTTTGTATTCATCCGAATGTGGTGATTTATCCCGATGTCAAAATCGGTGATCGCACTATTTTACATGCAAACTGTACCATCCATGAACGTAGCCAAATTGGGGCGGATTGTGTGATTCATAGCGGTGCGGTAATTGGGGCGGAAGGGTTTGGTTTTGTCCCCACGAAAGAGGGGTGGTTCAAGATGGAACAATCAGGATACACCGTTTTAGAAGATGGGGTGGAAATCGGCTGTAATACGACGATTGATCGTCCGGCGGTGGGAGAAACTCGGATTGGTAGTAATACTAAAATCGATAACTTAGTCCAAATTGGTCATGGGTGTCAAGTGGGAAGTGCTTGTGCGATCGCGGCGCAAGTTGGCTTGGCTGGGGGGGTGAATGTGGGGAATCGAGTAATCCTCGCTGGACAAGTCGGGATTGCTAATCAAGCTAAGATTGGAGACGGCGCGATCGCAACGGCGAAAACAGGGGTTCATAATAATGTAGAAGCCGGGGCGATTGTCTCGGGTATTCCCGCCGTTCCCCACAAATTATTTTTGAAAGTATCTGCGATTTATAATCGGTTACCCCAAATGTATCAAACGTTAAAGGAATTAAAGAAAAACAAAGGGTGATAAGTAGGTGGACACAATTAATCTGAACGGTGAATAGCTCGCTTCCCTTGAGAAACAAGCTACGTCATTCGTCATTCGTCCTTTGTAAAAGTCCCTTTTTACGACGGCTCAAGTCGATCACAAAAATTTCGCCGTCGTCATATATTTTTTCTCTTAAATCACCCAGCTTTTTCAGATTATCTTGGAAATCTAACGTGTATTGGACTTCGCTTCTGAGAGAAGGACGAAGAACGTTTATAATCCGATCAGGCTCAACCCAGGGATAAATCTCGTCTCCCAGTTTTCCCAACCAATACTCTCTTTGATGAGCGGGTTCTGGATTATAAGAATAGGCGACATATCGAATGGATTGGGACGTTAAATAGTCACTCAGGGCTTCAGCACCTTTGAATAAGGGCATACCCGGTGGTAAACTCGCATGACCTGGACTATCTACAATGTAAATTTTATTACGACTAAAATCCAGTAGAAATGGTTTATCGAGTCGGGTTAAAAGAAGTTCACCTTCGGGAATTGACTCCTGTGCATTTTTATATTGCTCAGCTTCCTGTTTTGGCGCTAAAACTAAAGGCTTACCCGATAAGCTGCGCCGGATATTTCCTACATGACTTTGATAAAACTCTTGGCTGGCATTCCAACCACTCCCTTTACCAATAAGCATACCCAGTACCAGCATAGCAATGAGGGCGGAGGTATATTGAGTAAATTTTGGATCATTCTGATCTGTGTCTTTGACTTCTATCTTGCTGATTATTTTCACCACCAAAACAATAATCGTTATGTATACAAAAGGAAAGGTATAACGTTCAGCTACTACCCCAGCCAAACCCAACAAAAGGGCGATCCCCACAGCAGAACTGATTAGTAGTGATAAAGTTGCTCCACGTTCTTCTTTCTGCCATGTTGTCCCAGGGTTTAATCGTAGATAAGCCCCAGCCACCAATAGAAATCCAATGTGAGTCACTTCCAGTGCTGCTTTAATCATTTCAGAGAACCCTTTTAAGGTCAGCATATCGCTAGTACGCTGCGTATAATGATCGTAATAGATGGCGGCATGATAGCCTTTGCCTAAGAAAGGATAAAGAAATGTTCCGGATGATTGGTATAATGAAATCATCCAGGGTAAAATAAATAGTAACGTCAATACTCCGGCGGCACACAACTCATAGAATGCTTTTTTGATCGGGCGATAAGTCTTAATATAAAAATAGTAACTTGTTGCCAATAAAATAACAGCGGCTATAAGCAAAGTATATTTTGATGAAAAAATAGCGGCTGTAATCAAGGCAATAATAGATGCCCTATTTAAAAAGTGGTAAGATTTTAATTTTTGCCAATCTAGAGTACGAAAAAGACTCAAAAATAATACAGAACCGACGACAATACTGGTCGTATTTCGTGCAGGGGAAATCACCAGTAGCAATGGACATAAAATTAAAAGTCTTTTCTTAGGGGAAATATTGTTATCTTGAAAAAGACCTAAAACACCTAAAAATAAAATGAGCCAGGAAATTCCAGGATCAATGATCCGAATATTACGTTCAGGTAAAATGCTTAGAACAAACGTATGGAGAAAAGACTGAGCGCCTAGGGAGGATTCTAGCCTCCTACGACTGAAAGGATCAAGACCCATTGAACCCATATCTAGCATTTTATTGGGAAAAACCAAATAAGCAAAATAGTCATCAACTGAATGAAATTTATCCGTAGCAACCCATCCGGCATATTGGATGATCAGCAATCCGATAATTAGACAAGCTACGATGATTACCCCAATTTTATTATTCGATTTTATTTTGGCTTTGGTTAAGGAGTTGAGTCTGATAAATTTCGATTGATAAATGTCAAGTATAAAACCAATAAAACCTAAACCTAGATAGAGCAGAATGCTCGTTTTTGAAATTGTCCATGTCAGATTTAATAATCCGCCAATGACCATACTGAAAGCCATCCCCCACGCCGCTTTTTGCCCCCAGTCAACTTGGTCTTTGGGAAACAAAATGCGATTAACAGTTCCTCCCCAACCGCTGAGAGACAATAGAATAAAAATTCCCCAGAAAAATGCGATATAGTATGACATCACTTCTCGTTAGTTTCCTTATCGTGTATGTTGGTAATTTAACTATTAATTAGGTCAGCCTAATTAAAGTCTGAATGAACGACCGTGACTCTACAGAGATGATGAATAAATATTATACAGGAAACTGGAGAAACTTATTCATGTCTGTGTCATGTATTTGTCTATTTTGTGGTTTAGACGAACCTGAGATCAGGAATCGAATCTAATGTAACGGTGGTTACTGAATCGACACTCTAAAGCGTCAGTCCAGTAACCACCGTTAGCAGCAGCTAAGAAGCCAAACAAGAGATGACCTTCTCGCTTGTGTTACAGTTTTTCGGGAACTCTGGTATCGGTTTCGATTACCAGACAGGTGTTCTAGGTGTTGATGAACACTCACACTGACGACTGCACAAACTTGGGTGATAAGGGAAAAGATTCCCCAAAGGAAAACTTAAGCGCAGACGAGAGCGATTTTTGTTTCACCGGTAACTCAATTACAAACTCTGTCCCTTGACCCGGTTGAGAAATACAGGTCAATTGACCCCCATGTTTATCTACCACAATTGAGTGGGAAATCGATAACCCTAAACCCGTCCCTGTGCCAATCGGTTTGGTGGTAAAGAACGGATCAAAGATTTGCGTTTGAATCGCTTCGGGGATACCCGGACCATTATCCTTGATCCGAATAATTACCCGTTCAATCGGTTGCGAGTTCTGGGGTTCGTTGTCTGGTGATTTCTCCAATGGGACAACGGGTAATTGAGAACTCACTGCCGTACATATCGTAATTCTGCGGGGTTCTGGGTGGGTGTCTAAGGCATCAATGGCATTTCCCAGGATATTCAAAAACACCTGATTAAGCTGACTGGCGTAGCATTCCACCGATGGCAAATGACCATAGTGTTTATCAACCTGAATTTCGGGACGATTCAGTGTTGATTTGAGTCGATGCTGTAAGACGAGTAAGGTGCTTTCAATCCCCTCATGGATATCCACTGGCTTAATCTCCGCCTCATCTAAACGGGAGAAATTCCGCAGGGATAAGACAATTTGACGGATGCGATTCGCACCCTCTTCCATGGAGTTCAAGAGTTTGGGAAAATCTGCCCTAACAAAGTCTAAATCAATCGCCTCAATCTCGGCTTGAATTTCGGCAACGGGTTGGGGATAGTGTTTGGCATAGAGTTGCAACAACTGCAACAATTCCATCCCATATTGACGAGTATAGGTAATATTCCCGGCAATGAAACTAATCGGGTTGTTGATTTCGTGGGCAATACCCGCCACCATCTGACCCAAGCTAACCATTTTTTCCTGTTGAATCAGTTGGGTTTGCGTCTTTTTGAGTTGATCTAAGGTGTGCTGGAGATCCTGGTTTTTGACTCTCAACTCCTGTTCCGATTTCCGCAAGGCTTCCTCCGCCTGTTTGCGATCGCTAATATCCCGGATAATTGTGGAAAACACCTCTACCTCTCCAGTGGCGCCGGGATGCGCCATCACCACCTGAGACACGGGAATTTCCCAACCATTTTGGTGCAGGAGTGAGGTTTCACCTTGCCATACTTTGTCCTGGATCACGGTGGGTAAGGCTTCGGCGAACAACCGTTGGTTCACCGACTGGGGATGGAAATCCCACATCCGCAGATGGCTGATCTCCTGATCTGGATCAAGTCCCACCAATTGCCGCCCCGCCTTATTAATATAGAGGAGTGTCCCATCCGGTTCACACATACTGACAAAATCGGTGGTACTTTCCAAAATTGCCGTCAATCGCGCCGTTTTTTGTTCCGCTTGCTTGCGCTGGGTGATGTTGGTACTGGTACTCACCACCCGATAAATCTGTCCGTGTTGATCACGCAGGGGGGTTAATGTGGTAATCCACCACCGTTCTTGTCCCTGTACACTAAAACATTCTTCATAGGATAGGGATGTTCCCGTCTGGACACAGGTGGTGTAATGGTCGGTTATCGTGATTGCCCGATCCGGCGGTAAGATCGCACCGAGGGGTTGATTCCGTAACTGTTCGGCGGGGATACCGATTAACTGTTCGTAAGCGGGATTCACATCCACATAACAAAATTCCCAAGATGGATCAGGGTCACTCTGGCGTTGGTGGACATCGACAACACTAATGGAGTTTTCCACACCATTGAGGATGCTGCTTAAAAATTGTTCTCTCTCTTGTAAGGCTTCCTCGGCTTGTTTGCGATCGCTAATGTCGGTAATCATTCTGAGTACGCCGACAAAACCGCCTTGATCATTAAACAGTGGCGTCGCCGAAATAATCGCCCACAGATTTGATCCATCTTGGCGGCGAAACTTGAAATCGTAGCGTTCCTGGATTCCTTGACGGCGACGGTCTAAGTAGGTTTGGATCAGTGGTTGGGATTCGCTGTCAATAAAATCAAACAGCGATCGCCCCTGCATTTGTGCGATCGTATACCCCAGCATTTGCGCCATGCGACTATTGGCGAAGGTGATTTGGTTATTCTCATCAAACACCCAAACCCCCTCGGATGCGGTTTCCACGATACAGCGATAATGACGTTCCGATTCTCGCAGGGCGGCTTCGGCTTGCTTGCGTTCTGTGATATCTTCAAAAATCCCCAATAGATACTGGGGTGTACCCGTTTCATCCAGCAAGGGGACTTTCTTGGTATTGACGATGCGTTCGCCGCGATGGGGCGTGTTTAAGGGGGCTTCGGGAATATCGACTAATGTACCCCCCATGAGAATTTGTCGGTCTTTCGCCCGTAAGAGTCGGGCTTGTTGGTAAGGTAAAAAATCATAGTCACTCTTACCCAGAACTTGGGCTTTCGAGTAACCCAACAGTTCTTCGCTGGTTTTGTTCCAGTACATCACCTGCAACTCGTTGGCATCTTTAATAAAGACACCCACCGGGAGATTCTCGATCACGGAGTTGAGGAAGGCTTGGGTTTCCCGCAGTTGAAGTTCTGTTTGTTTGCGATCGCTAATATCCAGGATCACGCCATCCAGCCATTGGACGACACCATTCTCATCCCGCGTCCCTTGACCTTTATCATAGACCCAAGCGATTTTGCCATCGGCGCGGACAATCCGGTACTCCAACACGTAGGGGTGTTGGTTGTCAATACTTTGACCCACGCTTTCTTTCACGCGACGGCGATCGTGAGGGTGGATAATACTGTCAAAGGAACGGATGCGATCGCCAATAAACTCTGACGCCTCATAGCCAGAAATATCCTGAATCGCTGAACTCAGAAACGTCATCGTCCCAGCCGAGTCCCAGGTACAACGATAGACAGCGCCCGGAATATTGGCAACTAATGCCTGAAATTGGGCTTCGCTATGTTGCTGCGATTCCTGTGCCTGTTGGTCTTTGGTGGAGTTGGGGGTAGATTCAAGGGAATTGGGTAAAATAGCCATGATTTTCTCCACACTCAGAGGCGTGGCTCAACTATTGCGAGGGTTTTGCGGGAGTAGACAGTTGAATGCTTAAGATTTTATTAAATTTTATCGCCTTTGACATAAAGAATGTTAATAGATATTACTGATTTACATTATCCACATTCATGTAACTAATTGTAAAGCCCTTAGCTCAAATCGCCTGTCACCTAGCTGCACCCAAGTCTCTCAATGGTAGTAATGGTCAATAAGCGAGATTTTGATTCGAGGCGAGGTTGACCATTGGCAGTTGAACCAACTCACTCATGATAAGGCAAGTTATCAAATCGAGCTAGATGTGCTGATTTTCCTCTTTTTCTCTGATTAAAGCGATTTCACTGTCGGAAAGCCCACCGTATTGAACGGGTATTACTTGGTGTAACTAAGTACCTAGACCTCAATTCTGTCCGCTGTACGAAGAAATCTTAACCGTCAACTCTGTCCTGTTCCCTGTTCCCTGTTCCCTGTTCCCTGTTCCCTGTTCCCTGTTCCCTGTTCCCTGTTCCCTGTTTTTTGTTCCCTGTTTTTTGTTCCCTGTTCCCTGTTCCCCAATCTCAACCGTCAACTTTAATTGTGTCCGACTCCTTACAGTTAACGATCAAACAAGGATGATCAGGTAGCTTTTGTTACGTTATTTTTGCGTTCGTCTGAAAACTAGAAGGTCTACTAGGATTTTTCGACCTAATCTTACTTAATTTCAATTCACTAATAGACTGGATTTTGCCTAAATTTTGTTAAAATTGATACCAAATGTTATTGAATAAAAACCAAACCTGAGTGGCGTAGCTTATTTGGTTATATATTTCAGTTAATTAGACTACAAAACAGCCCTGTTTTTACCGAAAAAAATTCCTCTATTATAGAGATAGACAACTTGCCACGCTCGAACTGTTTGATTAGTGGATCAGCCAACGATTTAACAAAACCAATAGTACTCTACAAACTCCGAATCCTCTGTATTTATACAGTTCAGGAGTGGCAAGCTGCCGATGTAATGAGATCACTATTTTGTCACTGTTTAGTCACGTACAAGTAAGCTTTGCATAAAACTGATGCAAGTTTTAAATCGCTTAATGTGACGCTCCATCGCCCAAACCAATCAGTCGAGACAGACGTTGGTCAAATCCTCCTCTTAGACATGAAAATTAACCATTTTTTAGCAAAATCAGCAATTTTGAGCCAAGATTGAGACTCACCTGGCTTAGAGTAAGCCAAGTTTCACTTTGATATAGTTTGACAGCGTTCGCTTGTCTTTCTCGGCTTCCTGTTTAAGCTGCTGCTTTTGCTCGACAGTCACTTTGATTGTAATCGTGGTGCGTTTCATTTACGTCTAGTCACCTCAGATTCTCTACACTAATACTTTAGTATAAAAAAGTATTAAAAAGTGTTACCTAATAAAAGAAATCTTAAGAAATCGATAATTGCTCAGGTTGAACAAATATCCTGAAGGGGAAAAGTAAGAATTTGATTATAAAGATTTTTGATAAGCATAAAGAAAATGCCATGAATCGATCAGCGATTTGAGGCAACGATCTATAGCGACTCATCGGTGACAGTTGTCTATTTTAGAATTTGCCGACATTCAATCCCTAGGCAATTCATCGGCAATCTAAAGGTTTCCGCTTGAGTCCAGGATTTTACTTATTAACGATTAAAGTTTGCAGTGTTTTCCGTGTGTTATGGCTTATAAACTTTCCCAAAGTTGTACTGGGTGTGATACCTGTCGTGTCCAATGTCCAACGGGTGCAATCAAAGTCAAGGATAACCAGACCTGGATTGATCCGAATCTGTGTAACAACTGTGAAGGGTATTATCCTGAACCTCAATGTGTGATTCACTGTCCCATCAGTTCCCCCGTTCCCGCCCATGGGAAAAAGGGACGATACAAGCTGAATCAAAGACCTGCTACCAGTCCGGACTTATTTGCCAATGACAAAACTAATCCCTTTGCCTCCTCCATCGTTATCTGGGAAGCGTCCAACCTATTGGCACAGCGCCTTTCTCTCCCTTGGCACACTGATGCATCTGGAAAACTCTGTTATCAGCGCCAGGTGCGTCAAGGTAAAGGGACAGTGGACTTTTGGCTAACCCCTACCGTCAATGCCGACTCAACGGATACGTTATCGACTGATGAAGCACAAGCGACACTTGAGGCGATGGATATCAAAGCCACCTGTCTCCATTTAATATATGCTGCATACGCCACAGGGTTAGACAAACCGTGGCAGGACGAGTTTACTCTCAACGATGTGCAAATTGAGAACTATTTGGGATTAGAGAAACGCACAGACTTGAGTAAAGCCGCTAAATTAAGTCTAATCAAACAGCTTGCCCAGCAGCCCTGCCAAATTACCCTCGGCGTTCATTGGTCAAAACAAGGCAAAGTCCCCGCATTTAGCATTCCCCAAAGTCGCTTATGGCATCTTCAGCCAATTGAACATCATTTTCAAGAAGACGAACAGGGATACAAACATTTGGTTGGGTTAACCTTTCGGATTAGGGCAGGCATTTGGGCAAAATACTTCTTAAATAGGCAAGGCTGTCAAAACCGAACTGCCTTTTATCAGTATGGTAATCTGCCTCAAACCTTACTCAGCGCCGTGATGAGTAACTGGCAACATCATGAAGGGGCGACACGGATGATGTTGTGGCTGCTGTTTAAAACCCGAATCGGCAAACGACAACGGATTACCGTACCCACATTAATGCGGGTGGCGTATGGAGAGGACAAACTCCTGCGGGCGTCTTCCCAGCGAGATGAACGGAAACGTCTGGTGCGAACATTTGAAAGTGATTTAGAAGTTCTCAGTCATCATGGACTCAAACCCGTGTTTGATCCGGTAACCTATTTACCAGAGATTCAACCCATGTGGGCGAAATTGGGGGAACTTCCCGACGATGCGGATGCGGCGCTAGAGTTTTGGATTCAAGACGGAAATAGCAACAGGCGGTTAACCGATGCAGCGCCTCGTGGTAAGTGGAATCTATTAATGAAAGCCCGGATTTTATGGTTTGAACTGAAGGCAGAATGGGAACATGCGCTGACTAGCGTGGAGCCAAACAAGGTACGATTAACAAAGCGAAATACTAAATCCCAGTCATCCTCTGTACTGTCTGGCGCAGATGTTATCGCGGCGAGACAACGCAACAAACTGAGTCAACGCGACTTAGCGCAATTGACAGGTAAAAGCCAAAGCTGGATTCGAGATATTGAGAAGGAACGGTTTCGGATAAAATTAGAAGACCAACGGTTGTTGCAGGAAGTGCTGGGTTTAGCTGAATTGAATTCTGGATAATAAGTAGGGGGTGACAATTAAAGTTAACGACGGGGATCGTCATTTGTCATTTGTCATTCGTCATTCGTTTATGTAAAGGTTTTGGGATAACTATGATAGTAGGACACAACCGACCACTACAGAATTGATGTAGGGTGGGCAAGCTTTATCAACCGTAAAACGCTGATATTATCATTCGTTTTTCTTGCCCACCTTACGGTAACGTTATGACTCAAAACCCTATCTAACTCGCGAAACGAAGGGTCAACTCTGGGCGGGTTTAGTCACATCTGGGTACAACCGAAAAGATAGTCGTGAAACCCGCCCCTACATACGCGCTAACCAAATCGTAGTGGACTGACCCAGCTAAAATAGGACTTTGTTTGTAGTGAGAACTTTAGTTCTCTCTCCGCCTAGCTGTAGTTGGCTCAAGCCCTCACTACGTACCCAATCTATTGCACCATTTTAGCTGAGTCACGCCGCCATCGTGCGTTAGCGAAGCGTAACGCACCATTACTATAACTGACCAGCTAGCGAAATCAAAGGTCAAGTCAGGGCGGGTTTAGTCACATCTGGATGCAACCGAAAAGATAATAGTGAAACCCGCCCCTACACACGCGCCAGGTTCTTCTACTCAGAACGCCTATCAATCAGCACTTCACCCCCATCGCGATTTAACTTCAATTGAATCACCCCCTGAAACTCAGAATTAATCACCCAGTAACTAACCGTTCCCAGCACCACAGGAGTCAGCTATTAATCAAATTTTCGAGAACTGCAATGTTACAGAAAACCAACTCTCTAAAATTTTTCAACACGGAAGCGGGTTAATTCTGCTGGATGGCTTAGATGAAGTTAGGGAAGAAGATGCCGATCGCGTCTTAACTCAGATTCAAGCCTTTACCGAAGACTATGATACTAACACCTTTGTCATTACTTGCCGAATTGCTGCACGAGAGTATACCTTTGAAGAGTTTACAGATGTTGAGGTCGATGATTTTGACGATAAGCAGATTCGCACATTTGCTACCAAATGGTTTCAGGCTAAACAATTAGATTTAGCTGATTATTTTATAGAACAGTTAGAAAATAACAAACCCATCAAAGAACTGGCAAGCAACCCCTTACTGTTGACATTACTGTGTATAGAATTTGAAGATTCTGGGGAATTTCCAGCTAACCGGGCTGAATTGTACAGTCGAGCTATTCATACGCTTTTACGGAAATGGGATGCGAAGCGGCGGATTGTACGAGAGCAGGTTTACAAGAAATTGTCAGTCCAGCGTAAAGAGGATTTATTGAGTAAAATTGGTTTCACTACCTTTGAGCGGGGAAGGTATTTATTTAAGCAAAGAGAGATTGAGCGGTATATCGCTGATTACATTCGCAATTTACCCGATGCTAAAACTGATCCGGATGCGTTGTTATTAGACAGTGATGAAGTTCTAAAATCGATTGAAGCCCAACATGGGTTGCTAGTAGAACGGGCGAGAGGCATTTATTCCTTTTCTCATTTGACGTTTCAAGAGTATTTTACGGCTAGAGAAATTGTAGCTAAATCCGATATTGATTTATTAGTCAGTAAGATGACGGAAAAGCATTGGCGTGAGGTGTTTTTGCTGACGGCTGGCATGATGCGAAATGCTGATGAACTGGTGCAGCAGATGAAGCAAAAAATTGATGACTTGCTAGCTGGATATGAAAAATTACAGCAATTTCTGATATGGTTGGATGAAAAGGCGCGATCGGTTAAAAGTCCAAAAAAATTAGTCATTGTTAGAACATTCTATTTAAACCTTTTCTATTCTCTAGAGCTTGATCAGAGAATCAATTCTGTTTTTCACCCAACAATAATTGATTTTCCCATGTTTAATGGTGAATCAAGTCAGTTAGTAGAGAAAGACATCTACTCAAGTAATGATATGATGTCTCTGGATTATTGGTTGACGAGTGCTCTTGAGTGTGTAATAGTAGCTGTGTGGAATGATACTGAAGCCTACTTTGATGAGGCAGTATGGTGTCTCTCAGATGCATCGAGATGTAACTTAAGTCTAGAATTACAGAAGGCACTTGGGAAGCTCAGTAAAGCACTTCCTTTTTCTGGTGATCAAGATGCTTTTAATAAATGTAATTTATTTTTAAATTCTGAAAGATATATCTGGATTAAAGGCTTGAGGAATGTAATGATGCAGTATTGCAATTTTGGTCATAATTGGCAGTTTAGCAAGAAACAGGAGCAATTATTTCAGCAGTATTACGAAGCCAATAAACTGCTAGTCAATTGCCTCAACAGTGATTGTTACATCAGCGTTGAAACCATTGCAAGAAAGCCTATTCCCTATTGCCCTGAAGGGGTGACAAGCTCACGTCAAAGGTAGGCAGGGTTTGGGGAACCGGGTGTGGGGTGTGGGGAAAATCGGTAAGAAACACAAAAGCCCATAAGAGGAGATAGGGTAAGGAGTGAGCGCTCTTTCTAGCGAGCCAACGCATAAACAATAGAGTTTTTTGTTACTCCCTTTTTAAAGTT